>JAUIIF010000094.1 GCA_030431945.1 Bacteroidia bacterium
GGTCTTCAGCATAAAGACGACTTACCTTATGTAAGATGCCCTGGTGGTTTTGCAAAAGCGCAGTGAAGGATGGTGAAGCGTTCATACTTCATTAGTAGCCGTTGGGCCCGTAATCTTACGGGAAAGACCAGGTTTTTTTCCTTAAAAACTACTGTCGCTGGGGGAGCTGCCCGACCGCCTGACTGAAAAGGAAGGGAATGCTGCCCTTCCGTCTGCACCCCGCACGCCAAAACTTGCCCTTGCACCAGCGTACGCGCCCTACTGTATCTTGCACCCTGCAATCAACAAGCTGCCCTTACCCATGAAACGAGATTTTCTCCGCCTGCTGAAAGAACTTGATGAACATGAACTCCGCGACGAGTTACAAAACCTCTACGACCGTTTTCCGGTGCTGCGGGAATACTACAAGCTGGAGTTGAGCGCAAATACCGGTAAGGTGCTGGAAAAGTACAAAAAAGACGTACGCAAGGCCTTCTTTACCGGGCGGGGGCGGCGGATGGCCCGCCGTGGGCGCAGTAATTCCAACAAAATAATCCGGGCTTTCTCCGAAGTATCCATCCACGCCCGCGACTTGCTGGAGCTTCACCTCTACCGGGTAGAAGTGATGACGGAGGCAATCGACTTTTTCGGCATTGACAGCGAGAGCTTCCACGACTCCACCGTCAAAAGCTTCGCCAAGGCCCTCGGGATGGCCCGTAAGGAACTGCTGCTGGACAGCTTTCGCCCCCGGATCGAACAGCTGGCCCGCACTTTCGACGAGAAGAAACGGCTCTACTATTTTACCTTTTCCGAAGTGCTGCGGGAGCATTTGGAGTAGAGGGGGGAGGGCTGGCGTATACCATAGCGTAAACTTGATTGCAGCCCCAACTACCACCAAAAAACCTGTCGATCTCTGCAGTAGTCATGGTCGAGGTGTCATCCCTCCCCGGCGCAGCGGCACGGGGAGGGAACGAGGGAGAGGTTAAAAGAGATAAGGCGTTATTCCTGAGGGGTGGGGTGATGTCGTACGGTACACCCGACTACATTATTACTCCGTCCCCGCCCTAATTCAACAACACCGCCTCCCCGTACCCGAGGTCTTTCATCCGCTCCAGCTGCGTGGCGGCATCACCCACTACGAGCCAGATCATCCGGTCGGGCTGCAGGTACTGATCCGCCAACTGGCGGATGCGTTGCTGGGTCATGCCGCGGACGATTGCCTCCCGCTCCCTGACGTAATCTGCCGCCAGACCGTAACGGCTCATGTTATCGAGCATCCGCAGTTTGGCCCCGGCGGTTTCAAAAGCACGGGCGTTGGATTTGGTGAGGAAGCTGCGCGTGGTTTCCAGGTCTTGTTCGGAGAAGGTCTCCGGATACGCTTCGAGGATTTCCTTTACGGCCTGGGTCGATTCCAGCGTAACGTTGCTGCGCACGCCACTGGAAATGGTGAACTCCCCCGATTCCTTGCCGCCGGAGAACCCGGAACCGATGCCGTAAGTATAGCCCTTGCCTTCGCGCAATTCCTGCGTCAGGCGGGAGGCGAAGCCGCCGCCGCCCAGGATGTAGTTCATGACGGTGGCCGGGTAGTAATCCGGGTCCGTCGCCGCCAGGGTGGGGTTACCGATGAGGAGGACGGATTGTTTGGCGCCGGGCACATCGTAAAAATACACCCGGGCGTCTTCCGGCTGGCGGGGTAGTGGCCAGGCGGGGACGTTGACCTCGCGGGCGCTCCAGTCACTCGTCAGCCGGCTAAGGGCAGCCGTTACTTCGTTTTCCCGCAGGGCACCGACGATGTGCAGCTTACTGACGGAAGGGGAGAGGAAGTTGTTGTAGTAGGACTTGAGGTCATCCATCGTGATGGCCGCTACGGAAGCGGTGGTGCCTTGTACGTCATAACTCCGGATGTTCTCCCGGCCGTACACGAGACTGTCGAAAACGGCGCGGGCAATCGCGTTGGGCCGCGCAGCGGCCTGTACCAGGTCGCCGGCAATTTCACTTCTGATCAGTTCCAGCTCTTCCGCATCCCAGCGGGGCTCCAGCAAGATTTCCGTCACGAGCGCCATGGTCGCCGGGTAATTACGGGCCAGGGTGTTGCCGCGGACCGTAATGCTCTCCTCCGTTGCGAAGACATTGATGCTGGCCCCCAGTTTTTGAATGGCGGCTTCCAGCTCCGCCGTCGTCTTGTTTTTGGTGCCCTTGGTCAGCAGCTGCGCCAGCATATTGGCGACCCCGGGCAGGGCCAGGCTTTCCAGCTGCTGCCCGCCGTCGATGACGAGGTTGAAGTCCACCAACGGCACTTCCTGGTTTTCGATGCCGTAGACCTGCAGACCATTGTCCAGGGTCTGCTGCCAGACGGTGGGAGGCGTGGCTTCCGGCGCGGTCCCGTACTCCGGCTCCACGCTCCGGTCAAAGGTGGAAGGCGTCGGCTCGTAGGTGGCGGCCAGTGACGCATCGAACGTTTCTTCGGCTCCGATTTCTATCTTTTCTTCCACTACCTCCGCCTTAGTCGAACCGGTCAGCATCAGGTCGAGGGCTCCCTTAGGGACAAAACTGGTGGCCACGAAGGGCTTGTCTTTCACGTACTGGTTGTAGACTCGCCGGACGTCCTCCGTCGTAACGGCCAGAATGTTTTCAATGTCTTGCGCTACGAAGCCCGGGTTGTCGGCAAAAATGTTGTACTGGGCCAGGTTGAAGCCCTTACCGAGGACGCTGGACAGCTGGTTGTAAAACTGGGTTTCCTGTCCGGCTTTGATGCGGGCCAGGTCTTCCGCCGAGATGCCTGCGGCCTCGAACCGGGCGAAAGCGGCTTCTACGCCGGCTTTTACGGAATCCAGGGGTGTTCCGGGGAAGGCCCGTATTTGCAGGTAGGCAGTGCCCGCCAGTTCGTCGTTGTCGCCACCGAAGTAGGTGCTGGAGGCCAGTTGCTTTTCGTCGACAATGACTTCGTTCAACGGGGCTTCCTTGCCACTGGAAAGGTACTCCGTCAGTACGTCGAGTGCGTAAGCGTCGGGATGGTACTGCTCTACGGTGGGCCAGACCATGGTCAGTTGGGGCAACCGGGCGAAATTGTCTTCGTGGTAGCGCAGTTTGCTTTCGGTAAGTTGGCCCGGGCGCTTCGCCATCTTTTCCACGGCTTCGCCGGCGGGAATTTCGGCGAAGTATTTTTCGACCCAGGCTTTCGTTTGCGCCACGTCGAGGTCGCCCGCGATGGTCAGGGTTACGTTGTTCGGGACGTACCAGCGACGGAAGAATTCCTTGACGTCAGCCAGGGTAGCGTTGTCCAGATCCTCCAGCGAGCCGATCACCTGCCAGCTGTAGGGGTGATCCGCCGGGTAAAGATTCCGGCTGATTACGTAACCGTTGTGGCCGTAAGGCTGGTTATCCACGCGCTGCCGCTTTTCGTTTTTGACGACTTGTTTTTCCTTGGCCAGGACCGGTTCCGTAACGGTGTTGATGAACCAGCCGAGCTTATCGGCTTCGGCCCAGATCATTTTTTCGAGCGCGTCTTTGGGGACCGTCTGGAAGTAGTTGGTCCGGTCGCGGCTGGTGGAGCCGTTGGCCCCCGAGCCCCCGATGCGGGCACTCATGGCGTCCAGGCCGCCTTTGCCCAGGTTCTCGGATTCCAGGAAGAGCAGGTGCTCAAAGAGGTGGGCAAAACCAGTCCGGCCCTCCTTCTCGCGGGCGGAGCCGACGTGGGCGGTGAGGGCAACGGCTACGACGGGGTCGGAGCGGTCGACGTGGAGGACGACGTCCAGCCCGTTGTCCAATTCAAATTTTTCGAAGGGGACGGAGAACTTGGTGTCCGCCGTTCCAGCTTCAGGAGTGGAATTGCAGGCGGTGAGGAGGAGCAGGAGCAGGAAGGCGAGTGGTCGGAAGAACATATTGGTTGGGGGTTGCGGGTTGGGGGAGAGTTTTGTAGTCAGGGACAACATTACTAAAAAAAGGGCGCGAACGCAGGTGCTAAAATAGGACTTGAGCGCTAACCAGTCTCTCGGCGGATAAGTCAGCTCCTGGCGTTAGCTTACTTGGGGCCCCATTCCCACAAAACAGGCCGACGAGCTAGTATGCAATTGCCCTGTTTTCGCCCCCACCTTCCGCAAGATTAATCCGTATTTTGCCGATCTTACCGGCCCGGCGGTTATCCGCCGTTAGTGTCGTGTTTCAGCTTAACCTACCTTCAAAAAATGAACCTTTCAAAAACCCTGCCCTTCCTCTGCCTCTTGGCCTTGAGTTCCTGCCACGTTCCCCGTTTCTTTACCCGGAACTTTGCTAACATCACCGACCACAAGATCTTTCCCTATACCCCGGTGGCGACCGGAGACAGCCTTTACGAATTCCCGGTGGCGACCCAGTCGCCGCTGGCAACCATGAAAGTAACGACCAAGGGCGTGGAACGTAACCTGACGGACTGGTTAGACGTCGTTACTTCCACCACCGCCTTCCTGATCGTGCAGCACGACAGCATCATTTACGAGGAGTATTTCGAGAAATACGGGCCGGAAGACATCGCCACTATATTTTCCGTCTCCAAATCCGTTACGTCCCTGCTGACCGGTATTGCAGTGGACGAAGGGGCCATCGCGGACCTGAACGACCCGGTGACCAAGTACATTCCTGAATTGCTGGAAGGTGCGCCGGAATTTCAGCGGCTGACGATCCGGCACTTACTGGACATGCGCTCCGGGCTGAAGTACACCGAATCCTACGGCAGCCCCTTCGCCAACATGGCGAAGCTGTACTACGGAACGAATCAGCTCCGGCAATTGTCGAAGCTGAAATTTGCCCACGAGCCGGGAACGTACCATGCCTACCAGTCCGGCACCACCGCCCTGCTCGGCATCGTGGTAGAGCGGGCAACGGGGATGGACCTCGGGCAATACCTGGAGGCCAAAGTCTGGCAACCCATGGGCATGGAGTTTCCCGCCACCTGGAGCCTGGACGACAAGCGCCACCGCTCCGCTAAGGGCTACTCCGGCCTGAACACCACGGCGCGCGACCTGGCCAAAATCGGCCAGCTCTACCTGAATGGCGGGGAGTGGCGTGGCCGGCAGATCGTTTCGCGGGAATGGGTCCGCCAGTCGACCACCCCGAATATGGCCAACGACGGCTACCAGTTCCAGTGGTACAGTGTGACGGATACCTACGAGGACGAAGCGGGGGAAACGGTCTATTACCCGGATTCCCTGGCGGCGGTAGCCGCCGCCGGCAACCTCGATTTTGCGCGCACCTACGCCCGGCCCTCGCAGAAGTTTCCCGGTTCCTGGTACCTGGAATCCACCAATGGTGCTTTTTACGCGCAGGGCATCCTGAACCAGTTTATCTACGTAGATCCGGCCAAAGACCTCGTTATCGTCCGCCAGGGAAAGAAGTGGGACCGGGGGTACCTGTGGTTATTTGCGGAGATTGGTGAACAGTTGGAGTAGTGGATGCTATACCCAAACCACTTTGACTTGGGTATAGACGTTGTCCAGACGACACTATTTCAAGTGTGCCAGGGCGCACCCCTTAGCTAAACCGTCACCTCCGCCACTTCCGCCCGGACCAGCCCGTCTTCCCCGATCTCCCCCAGCTTCATCTCCACCAGGTGGTTGACCCAGCTGTCTTCGGCGGGGAAAGCAACTTTGACGTAATTGTCGGTAAAGCCGTGCAGCATCCCGTCTTCTTTTGATTTTTCGAGCAGGACGGGGCGGACTTCCCCCAGGTGGCGCGCGTAGTGCGCCCGTTTTTTCTTCTCCGAGAGGATGCTGAGCATTTTATTGCGGCGCTTCCGTTCGGCAAGGGGGACTACGCCGTCCATCGCAGCGGCGGGGGTATTGGCGCGCTCCGAATACGTAAATACGTGGAAGTAGGACACGTCCAGCTCCTGCACGAAGCGGTAGGTTTCCAAAAAGTCCTCCTCCGTTTCGCCGGGGAAGCCGACAATAAGGTCTACGCCGATGCAGGCGTGCGGCATCACCTGACGGATGTGTGCCACGCGTTCGGCGTAAAGCTCGCGCCGGTAACGGCGGCGCATCTGGGCCAGTTGTTTGTTGTTGCCGGACTGCAGCGGCATATGAAAATGAGGCGCAAAACGCCGGCTCCGGGCAACAAAGTCGATCACCTCGTCGGTACACAGGTTGGGTTCGATGCTGGAGATCCGGAAGCGGGTGATGCCGTTGACGTCGTCGAGCGCGCGGGCCAGGTCAACGAACAGGGCTTCCTTGCGGGGCCGTTGGCCCTCGATGACGGAGGTGCCGTTGCCGAAGTCGCCAATGTTGACACCGGTAAGGACAATTTCCTTTACTCCGCGGGCGGCAATGGCTTCGGCGTCGCTGACGATCTGTTCCACGGTACTGCTGCGGCTTTGGCCGCGGGCCAGCGGGATGGTGCAGAAGGTGCATTTGTAGTCGCAGCCGTCCTGCACTTTCAGGAAAGAGCGCGTGCGGTCTCCGAAGCTGAAGCTGCTGATGAAGGTATCGGCTTCCTTCACTTCGCCGGCCCGCACCATTCCCTTGCCGGCTCCCGTCGCAATGCCGTCGATGTACTCCAGGATCCTGAATTTCTCTGCTGCCCCGAGGACGAGGTCGACGCCTTCGATGTCAGCAATCTCTGCCGGTTTCAACTGCGCATAGCAGCCTACGACCACAATCTTTGCACCTGCGTTCGCGCCCAAAGCACGCCGCACGATGTTCCGGCACTTGCGGTCGGCAAAATCCGTTACCGAACAGGTGTTAATCACTACAATGTCAGCACCCGCCCCGAAGTCAATCTCCTGGTAGCCCGCCGCCGTGAACTGCCGGCCAATGGCCGAAGTTTCGGAGTAGTTCAGCTTGCAGCCAAGGGTGTAGAAAGAAACGGTGCCGAGGGTGGACATGGGAGAGGAGGGAGTTGGGAAGTAATGGTATCGGGAAGTAATGGAGTGGATAGTCGGTCTTACCTGACTACCTGACCACATTTCTGCCTTACTGCAACGGGCGCGGACGCGGGTGCAAAGATCGGGATAATGCGCAGGGTGCGCAAGTGATTAGCGAAAACTGTCCACCGGTGGTGTTGATCGGTGTTTTGTACTCACCAAAATCACCAATGCTGATCTGGCTGACGCCGCTTTCCGTCTTTGCTGCTGCCGGAATTACGAACGGCCGGGAAGCAGAAATGGAATGGTCTCGGCACTATGGCCCTTACGGGACGGGTAACTTTAGTTATATTTTATTGATCCTGGGCGAGGCATACCTTGCAAGGGTAGGGGGGGACTTCCCGTAAAAAACACCTGATTATTCAACGCTGCATTTTGTCTTCAGTTTCTTCCTCGTCCCCAGGCCAGGGGAGTGCAGGTAAAATGACCAGTGGTTCATCCTGAACCGCTGCGTGCTTTGATTAAGTACACCGATGCCAACTGGTGCCCAAGCCGACCAGGTATTGTACTCAGCTTCTATTACCCATCGTCAGGTTACCTCGACCTGTCAACAAATTATTCCTTTATGAAAAAGTATTACTATTTCCTGCTCCTTCTTTCGGTGAACCTGATGATGTTTGCCGAGGTCCACGCGCAGCAACGCCCAGATATTTGGACATTTGACGCCAACGAAAGGTATGACCTGCGGCAACTCATGATGACGTATATCACCACGCCTGTCGTCAATCAGCATTTATTGCCTGATCCGGTGATTGGCAATTTCCATAATTATCGGGAAGAATTTCTCTACTGGCACCGGGATTATATCGCCGATATGGAAGCATTCCTGCTCACCCAGCCCGGCGGAGATCGCTTCGTTCCCTTACCAAAATGGGACCCGGTCACCGTCATCCCTGATGAGTTTTTTAATGCGCTGGTCCCCCCGGGAAATGCTGTTGCGCCGGGCTGGTCATTTTCTACGATCACCAATCAGGATCCGGTGAACGTGGATTTTTCCCCCATCCTGAATAACCTTTGCAGCTATACGCCCTCTCCCGGAAGAACGGCTATTGACAACTTTGCTCAGGCGTTAGAATCGAGGCATGATCCGGTTCATGGTAACATAGGAGGGATTATGGGCTCCTTTCAGTCTCCGGCGGCGGCCATCTTCTGGCTTTGGCACGCCTGGGTGGATGATGTGTACCGGCAGTACGAATGTGATTGTCAGGGCATAGACGCCAATGATCTTTACACCAAAGACAGCGTGGAAGACGTGGGGAAGGAGGCAAATGACGAAACGGTTGGCGCGCTTTATCAGAGTACGGATATCTGGGTGAGAAACGCCCCGGATGTCACTTTACCCAACGGAAGATATTCCCAGGAAGATAATCCATTACGGCACCAGAACCCGGAGTACAGTAGCCTGGGAAACCCCAATTTCGTTTACGTGAAAATACGGAATCGGGGGTGTAATACTATTCCTGCGGGAACAGCTGATTTGCGGGTGTACTGGAGTAAGGCATCTACGGGGCTTAACTGGCCTACTCACTTTGTCAACTACTTTTCTTCCGGTATCCTGCACGGAGATGAAATAACCGCAGGTGCCCCGGTAAGCATTCCTGCCTTACCGCCCGGAGGCTCCTTTGTCGCCGAGATACCCTGGGTCGCTCCTAATCCCGCCGACTTTACGTTTGATGCGCAGCATTTCTGCCTGCTGAGCCGAATAGAATCTCCTGCCGACCCCATGACCTTCGTCGAAGTACCAGCGGTTGCGGCCAATACCAGAAACAATAATAATATCAGCTGGAAGAACCTGACCGTCGTGGACATAGACCCCCTGAACCTGGCTGGCGGAGGTGTCAGAGAAGAAGTGGTTTTCTTTGTACGACAGACCTTCGACTCCAACCAGCCGCTTGACATTGTATTTAAAGCTGCCGACCCTGCTTTGGTAAATGGGCTGACCATCCAGCTGGACGATAATTTGCGTGATCTTGCCGTGGAATCCCAGGCCTTTCGCGGCCTGGAAGTCGTTGACGGACCGGGGGAATTGACCACTCTCAGGCTCACCGGCCGGGCGGAAGCCAAGCTTGAGCGGGTTCCTTTGGAACCAGGAGAGATTTATGCCATCCGACTGAACTTTGAATTCGATTGTTCAGACCGTGACCTGTGCCCGACGTACGGAGACGTAAAAACCCTGGCGGTGGAACAATACCTGCCCAATGATTTCGGGGGTAATGAGTTTATTGGTGGTAACTTATACGAGGTCCGAATCAAGCAGGACGAAGAAACGAAATGTGGGGACTTCCCGATTGTAAACGTAAGCGTAGACGACGCAAGCTGTTCCAATACCCCGGATGGACTGATTAAACTCGCCCTGGAAGGAGCAGAGCCATTTGACATTTTCTGGGAGGGCGGGCAAGACCTTCCGACCTTAGAGGAATTATTGCCGGGTGAGTATACCGTAAGCGTGCGGGATGCACGAAATTGCGTAAATACCAGGAAAATAACCCTTTCGGATCGGTCTGATCTCAAACTGATATTTGAGCCTACGCACGTAACCAGGTTTTGTAATACCCTGGGGTCGATACAACTGGCAGTGGAAGGCGGGGACCCGGAATATTCGGTACGCTGGTCTAACGGATCAGATGACTTCAGGTTGGAACGTCTAGAAACGGGTATGTACGTAGCAACGGTAACTGATGGCAGCGGCTGTCAGATCATCGACAGCGTCAGCATCAATCAGCATTTCCCCCTTAGAATCAACGCTAGCGAAATTCAAGATGAAAGCAGCTCGGGGGCAAATGATGGTGCCTTGAGAATAGCCGTTACGGGAGGAGAGCAGCCACTTAATTATTCCTGGAGTAATGGCGCTAATTCCAATGCATTGACCGGATTATCCGTTGGAGAATACGTTGTTACTATTACCGATAAACTTAGTTGTCAATTGGTGGATACTTTTACCGTTGACTTAGCTTCCGGTGTTTCAGCGAACGTTGATTTGGAATCGCTTGCAGTATATCCGATCCCTTCCAGTAATGAAGTAATAGTGGATTTTAGCCTTATGGGTGTCAGGGCTGCAGAAGCCCGCATCCAAGTCATCAACGCAAAGGGGCAAGTTCAAGAAGACCTCTTGATCTCCTCAGCAACCAATAAGCATAAACTGAATATTGAAGCTTATCCTCCGGGAATTTACCTCGTCAGGTTTTATGTGGACAATGCCATTTACGTTCGTAAATTCATCAGGCAATGATAGATGGAAGAGGTGATCGGGGAGGGGGGCACCCGCTACCGTGAGGTTACACCTAAGGTTTTCCACCGGACTAAAACAACCTGGTGGATGCTTTTTATCCTCCTCGTCCTGCTCTATCTTTGCCCCTGCTTATGTACAAAGACAAGAAAGTGGTCGTCGTAATGCCGGCCTACAACGCTGCCCTTACCCTGGAGAAAACGTACGCTGAAGTCCCCCGGGACCTGGTGGATGAGGTAATTCTCTGCGACGATGCCAGTAAAGACGAGACTTCTGCCCTGGCCAAACAACTGGGCGTAGACCACGTCATTACCCACCCGCGTAACCGCGGGTACGGCGGCAACCAGAAATCTTTGTACAACAAAGCCCTGGAAATCGGTGCGGACATTGTCATCATGGTTCATCCGGACTACCAGTACACCCCGTTGCTGATCCCGACGATGTGTAACATCATTGGCGAAGGGTTGTACCCCGTAGTGCTGGCCAGCCGGATTCTGGGCAAAGGGGCTTTGAAGGGGGGCATGCCACTGTACAAATACGTGGCCAATCGGTTCCTGACCGCTACGCAGAACTTCCTGGTCAACTACAAGCTCAGCGAATACCATACCGGCTACCGGGCATTCAGCCGCGAGGTACTGGAGGCCATCGATTTT
>JAUIIF010000794.1 GCA_030431945.1 Bacteroidia bacterium
TATTCCGGCTACCATCAACTACCAGGTGTTCGGCGCAGATTGCGAAGCCAACGTCACCCCGCTTACGGCCTGCCTGAGCAGTAATGCCGTAGCTATTGCCCAGACGATTGATGATGGCAGCGACTACGAAGACATCTACGTCCGGATCGACTACGACATTTTTTCCACCCCGCGCTACAGCGATTTTGCCTTACAGGCAGCGGATTTTATCGGGGTAGCGGCCTACGATAACCTTCCCCTGCCTTCCCCCAATGCGCCAGGGATCAGCTACAGCCGGAATGACGACGGCCCCGAATTTTTGGCGGCTAACTGTGATCCGCGCTTCTTCCAGCGTATTATCCTCACGGCCTGCAATCCGGAGGCCGATGTCGTAGGCTGGGCGCAGGAGCTGGGGCTCCCCATCAGCGAGTCCTGCGCCGGCGACGGAGCAACCGTGGTAGCCGTGGACGTACCCCAGGGCATGTCACCAAATGCCGTCGGTGGCGAAGAAGCACTAGGCGGTGCCGACAAGCCCCTGACCCGACCCCGCCGCCCTAAACAGGATTCCACCGACTTTATCGTGGAGCCGGATTACGCCATCACTGTTTCTACGGAAGGCAACGGCCTTATTCCTTTAATTGAGGATTGTACGCCCTCCGGCAACGGCCAGTTTGGCATCGAGGATTACTGTTTCAAACCAACTACCCAGACCCTGGAATGCCTGACTTTTGATGACGCCCCGGCGAGCGAAGGCGGAGAAGGCGCCAGCGTGATCATTACCATGATTGACAGTGGGGTGGAAAACAGCCCCGTCTGGAATGATCTTTGGAATAATCATAATTATAAAGCCGGGCCTGAATATAAATTCATGGTTAACGGTGCCATCGGCTACGACTTTATCCGGGATGATTTTGGCCCGAATGACGAAGTGGGGCACGGCACGGCAACCGGTGGTACCGTCATCGGTGGCTACAAGGGAGAAGCGCCGCTTACCGTGGTACACTATAAGATTTTCGGCAACCAGAACCTCGCCAGTTATTTCGGGGCCCTGGTCGCCATCAACAGTGCCATTGACATCCGGAGTGACGTAATCAACATGAGTTGGGGCATCATCCAGGAAACCCCGCCGGAGGCGCTGGAATGTGCCATCAGCCGGGCCCAGAAAGAAGGGATCGCCGTAGTTACCTCCGCCGGTAACGAGAACGCCAACCTGGGCACCGACCCACAGTGGCCCGCCAATTTCAGTGAGTCCCGCTTTAAGTTCGATGAACTGCTGACCGTCGGGTCCATGGTTTATCCGGATTATAACCTGAGCGAGGACCCGGTCAAAGTGAGCTTCTCCAGTTTCAGTGGCAATGTGGTTGATGTGTCGGCTTACCTTACCTCCCGCTCCCCGCGCTTCAACGGCGTCAATCAGGATGACTTTGCTTTCATCGCCGGTACGTCCATTTCTGCCCCGATTGTCGCGGGTAGCCTGGCGGGCTACCTCGGGCCGAACGGAAGGGACTTCACCAACTGGTACTTCAATAAAACGAGGACTTCCGTGCCACTGCTCGGTAATAATCACGTGCGGGACGGTCGCTACCTGCCGCTCTGCGACGACCTCCTGGACTAAGGAGCCAAACAGGTATTTCCCCCAGCCCCGCTTCCGGTCCGTCCGGAAGCGGGGCTGGGTATTGGGAGGAACTTTTCCGGGCGCGGCCGCAGGTGCAGGGCGGGAGTAGACGGGCACTGCTTCCTACCTTCGCAGGTAAAAGCTGCCCGCAGCCGCTGCCTATGTTGCGTACCCTGATGCCAATCTCCGCTTTATTGCTCTGTTGTGCCTGCCACCCCGGCGCGCCCCCCAAAACCATTCGCCTGCCACCTGCCATCAGCGAGGCCTCCGGCCTCAGCATCCGCGGAGACACCTTTACCTGGCACAACGATAGCGGCGACGGACCGGTACTGTACACCACGGACCAGCACGGCACCCTCCTGCGCCAAACGACCCTGGCCGCCACGGCCCGGGACAACGAGGACCTGACC
>JAUIIF010000795.1 GCA_030431945.1 Bacteroidia bacterium
GGTACCAGGTTGGTATACTCATTGGTGCTTTCCGTAAACACCGGTGGAGGAGTACCTAACTTGGTTTCCCGTGCTAAACGGAATGCCTCGTCCTTAGCCACCTCCGTGGCAGACACTGCCACGGATGGCGTAGTCCCCCGCTTGACGGAACACGGCGCATCCACTAAGACTCTATCCGGATACGCTCCCAGCGTCCGCTCAGAAACCGGATCCACCAGCGTAATCCGCTCGTAAAAACCAGCGGGCAGTCCGGTGAAGCTAATCTGCCCGTTTGCCAATGGTGCCGCAGAGAAGAACCGGGGCATCCCGTTAATGGTGGCTTTCAGGGACAGGTTTACATTACGCGCAGAACCTACTTCAAAAGCAATAGCTCCGTCGTCAACACCACAGGCCGAAGCCGGCGTAACCGATGCTTCGTAAACCGTAATGGCCGGAGCCGTAGTTCCGGTCGCCACTGCATTCCTCACCTGGCCAAATGATGTTGCTGTGCCACTGATAAGAATGGCGGTAAGCAAAAGTAACCGGGAAGAAAATTTCATTGTGTAATTGTTGTTCATAGCAAAAAGGGATAAAGTGGACAGGTGCAGCTGACCCCAAAAACTGGATCGGGCAGCCACAAACACGGAAAGCAGACCATGGGCCTGCTGGGGAGTTTCCAATGTTTCCACTGGACTATTTCGGAAAAAGATCTTATGAGATGAAAGACCTGTGTTGTTGTTGTTCATGTGTTGTGTATAGCAGACTTCCTCAATTAATCGGAAGCTAAAAACTAAAACCTGCTATAAGGTCCGTAGACCCTAGAGCGCAAACGCCTAAATCGGAAAGGAAAGAAGGAGCTCACCAGATACGGCAAGCCCGGTTTGTGTTGTTCTTAAGTTGTTGTGTTGTTAAAATTGTGTTGTTCTAAATCTGGTGTTCGGACCGTAGTCTAATTCAGTACAAATGTAAGACATCCATCCTGAAGTAGCAACTAAGGGGGCTGGCAGCGCTAACATTTTAGCCAACAGCCACCCACTGAAGGTCACGATCTATCAGACGGGGCTCTTTTTTTAAGGTCACTATCCTTCTTGGCAAAAGACCGCTTGGCGGTCAATTTTGGTGATAGCCTTCAGAATAAAGGACAGCAAGCTCCGGTTAGGGAAAGGAGCTTACCTGCCTACCACCTACGATGATCACTGAGGAAACGGTTTCAGTAAAACTTAGAAAATATTTTTCTGCCGCACGATTATTCGTAGCCGCGGGCCTGCAGGCGGAACAATTCGGCGTAGCGGCCGTCGAGCTCCATCAGCTCTTCGTGGCTCCCCATTTCCAGGCGCTTTCCGTACTCCAGGAACAGGATGACATCTGCCATGCGGACGGTAGAAAAACGGTGGCTGATGAGAACGGCTGACTTCCCTTCGATCAGGGCCGTAAACCGCTGAAAAACTTCGTACTCCGCCCGGGCATCCAGGGCACTGGTGGGTTCGTCAAGAATGAGCAGTTGTGCCTCCCGCATGTAGGCCCGGGCCAGGGCGATCTTCTGCCACTGGCCGCCGCTCAGGTCCTGGGCGCCGGCAAAGCGCCGCCCCAGCAGTTGGTCGTACCCTCCGGGCAAGCCATCGATCACTTCTTTAGCCAGCGACTTCTCGGCACTCTCCGCAATTTTAGCCTCATCCTGCAGGGCTTCGATGCGCCCGATGGCGATGTTCTCACGTACCGTCAGCTGGTAGCGGAAGAAGTCCTGAAAGATCACCCCCACGCTGTCGCGCAAGTCGTCAAGGCGGTAGTCCCGCAAGTCTTTACCATCCAGCAGGATGCGGCCGGCGGTGGGCTCGTACAGGCGGGCGAGTAGCTTTACGAGGGTGGTCTTGCCGGCACCATTTTCTCCCACGAGGGCGAGTTTTGTCCCGACGGGCAGGACAAAGGAAAGGTTTTCAATGGCGTAATTTTCGGCACCAGGATAGCGGAAGCTGACGTTTTCGAAGACCCAGCCTTGCTTGATGACGCTCGGAAACGGCAGGGC
>JAUIIF010000095.1 GCA_030431945.1 Bacteroidia bacterium
GTAACCTGGTGGGGCCCCTGGCTGAAAGCATACACCCGGGGACTGAGAGCGACATCCCGGGTAAGCGGGATTTGCAGATTAAAATAGCCGCTGTACCTGCGGTACAGGGTTAGGGAGACCTCTACGTCTTCGCCGCGGGTCGCTTCGGCGAAGAAACTCTGTTCCGGCTGGTTAAAATGATGAATGGCTCCCCCCAGGAAAACTTGCAGTTTATTCTTGGGAGCGTAGGCATAGTTCAGCCCCAGCTGATAATCACCGAAAGCATAATTATTGGCCGGCAATTCTTCAGCGGAAAGTCCATCAACGTAAACGGACGTTCCATCAAAAGCATCCTCGAAAGTCAATTGATCGTAGCTCACGTTACGTTGCACGACCCCAAACTGAAAGCCAAGGCTGAGCGTCTGGTTATTTTTCGGATCGAGGGCTTTGTGGAACGCTCCGCCAATCATGATTTGATTGACGCTGTAATTGATCTCCGCCAGGCGATCACTGGCAAAGACGACCCCTACCCCGAAAGCATCCCGGTACTGCCGTTTCCGTGGGTTGACGTAGTAACTGAAATCCGCAGAAAATGCCGTGGTGGAAAAAGGGGTTTCCAGCACCTGGCCCCACTGACTGCGATTGCTCACCGTCACCCGGTAGTTCCCGGGGAAAAGGCCGACCAGGGCCGGATTGATCGTCAGTGGTGCGGCAAAGAACTGAGAGAAATGATAATCCTGCGCAGAGCCGCTGGCGGAAAGCAAAACGGTAAACAGCAGGGTCAGGTAAAGCTTCATGTAGTTGATTTGGGGAACGGCAAAGTTAGCTGATTGGCGGATAGCAGGATGGTAAAAAGGACTTTCCGTAAATAAATCATGGACAAAACCCACCTGCTTTCCAAAAAACCAACGATAATCCGCCCTGCTTATTTTATCTTTCGCCCTGCATGCAACAGACTTACGCACTTGGCCGCTTTACGGCCGCCGCCATCAGGGCTCAGGCTAAGGATAAGGCCGAGATGACTTCGCAGTTATTACTGGGAGAACCCGTGCATATTTTAGCCGCAGGCAAAAGCTTTTGTCGCATCCGGTGCTGCGATGATGATTTTGAAGGCTTCGTACGCACCGATCAATTACTGGAGACAGAAGAACGGACCTTCCGCTGGCAGCGGGATAATCCGGCCTTTGCCCTGGACCTCTGGTCGAGCATCATGGGAGACCAGGTCGGCTTACCCGTCACCTTCGGTGCCCGCCTGCCGGAATTTGACGGCATGCGCCTTACGCACGGCGAGCAACGCTTTCAGTACGCCGGGCAGGCAGCGCTTTCGGAAGACTTGCGCACGGAGGCCGATTTACTCATCCGTTTTGCCCGGCGCTGGCTCTTTGTACCCCGCCTGGAGGGCGGGCGAACGCCCACTGGTATTGATCCGGCGGCTCTCGTCCAGCTGGTCGCCCGCCTCATCAACGTAAAGATTCCCCGCACGGCGGAAGCAATGAGCCACCATGGTCGCATGGTCGACTTCGTCATCCAGGCGCAGCCGGGTGACCTGGCCTTCTTCGATAATCGCAAGGGCCAGATCGAGCACGTAGGCATTTTGCTGCCGGAAAGCAAAATCCTCCACGTTGGCGACCGGGTAAGAATTGATGCCATGGACCACTACGGCATCTTTAACTATGAATTGGGGAAATATACCCACCGACTGAGAATTGTCAAGCGCTTATTACCGGATATGGATTTACCCAACGTGCTGCTGAAGAAACGACAAAAACTGGCTGCAGACGAAAACCAGATGGCCATTTTTTAATCGGCCGTATCCATAAAACCACGGACCGTCGAAAGGGCCAGGGCTTTCCCCGCTTCCCCTACCCTTTTTTGCACCCGCGTTCGCGCCCGATCTGTATAAGTAAAAGGAACAGAACCAGTTGGTTAGGGCAAAAACGGCCGAACTTATAATTTTCCCCCTCGCGGAGTTTTCAAACCAAGACCCTGCCCGACACGTTACAGCACCGTATTTTTGCGGTCCGTATGACCTCAAGCAGGTGGTTATGCACCACCAACTCACTTACCAGTTAGCCCCTATATGCGTTACGAAGTTAAAATTGGAATTCTGGCGATCGTCGCCATCGCCCTGGCCTTTTGGGGGTACAAGTTTATCCAGGGAAGTAATCTGCTCTCCAACAGCAACAGTTATTTTGCCACCTACGATTCGGTTGACGGCCTTACGGTAGGCACGCCCGTAACCATCAGTGGTGTCTCCATCGGTTCCGTCGATGGCATAATCCTGAACCAACAGGACCGGAAAGTAAAGGTGACTTTCGACATTAAGCGTGGCATCTTTGTCCCTAAAGAAACCAAGGCCGTCATTTCCACCATCAGCCTGCTGGGAGAAAAATCAGTAACGCTGGTGTACGACCAGCCCTGCTTCGGCAACGGCGATTGCGCGGAGGAGGGAAGCGAGCTCGAGGGAATCGCCCTCGGGGTACTGGAATCGTTTACTGGTGGCGCGGCCAGCGTAAACAATCGTGGTCCCAGCCTGCAGGAGACGCTGACGACGGAGCTGAAGTCTACCATGGATAGCCTGGAATACAAGCTCTTTGACCCCCGCAGTGACAACCCCGTCGCCCGCTCCACTAATGATCTGGCGGCAACGATGGAGAACATGAAAGGTGCCACGGCCCGCCTGCAGGGAATACTGAACGCCAACGCCGGCGAAATAAACGAGACAATGGAAAATCTCGCCGCCCTCACCAACTCCCTGGCAGCCAAGCAGGAAACGATCGCCAGCCTGATCGATAATGCCAATAACTTCACCGGAGACCTCAGTGAACTGGACCTGGACCAAACGATGGCCGAAGTAAATGCCACCATCAAAAGCCTTAAGGCTACCCTTACCGAGGCCGAACAAGCCCTGGGTGGCGTGAGCACCATCATGAACGACGTAAGTTCCGGCAAGGGTACCCTGGGTAAGTTGCTTGCGGATGATAAGATGTACAACAGACTGAACAGAACCCTCGTCACGGCGGATTCCCTGCTGACCGACCTGCAGGAAAAGCCTTACCGCTACGTACCCTTCAAAGGACGTAAGCGCGTACTGCGCTATGACCGCAAGGACGAAGAACTGGAAGAAGAACAACAGCAGTAGGGGTGAAAATACTCTCTGCGCAACAGCACCGTGACCTGGATGCAGCAACCATCGCTGAACAGGGCATAAGCAGCCTGCAATTGATGGAGCGGGCCAGCGGTGCCTTCACGAAAGCTTTTACCGCTAAGTTCCGGGATAAGAGCCGCCCCGTAATCATCGTCACCGGAAGCGGGAACAACGGCGGCGACGGACTGGCCGTTGCCCGTCACTTACGGCAACAGGGCTACGCCGTCCGCCTCCTCGATGCCGCCGGTTCGGCGCGCAGTCCGGATAACCAGGCCAACCTGAAACGGGCCAAAAAATCAGGGGTGTCCATTACCCAGGTCTCCACTCAGCTCCCCCCTGATCTTCCGGCTGATGGCATCCTGATCGATGCCTTGTTCGGTACGGGCCTCAGCCGCCCGGTAACCGGCCCGCTGGCTGATTTGCTTACTGACCTGAACAACAGTCCGCTCCTCCGGGTCGCCATCGACCTGCCCAGCGGCCTTCCGGCGGATCATGCTCCCGAGGGCGTCGTGTTCCAGGCGACGCATACTTTTTGCCTGGGGTTTCCGAAACGAGCACTTTTTGCGCCCGGAAACTCGCCTTACCTGGGCACCTGGGAACTGGTCTCCTTTCCCGTCTCCACGGCCTACCTCAACGAGCTGCCTACACAAGATTTTTTACTGGAGGCAGCAACCTTGCAGCCGCTACTCCGGCAGCGCAGGGCCAATGATCATAAAGGGACCTTTGGCCATGCCCTCCTGGTCGCCGGTGCCTTCGGCACCATGGGGGCGGCAATTATTGCGGGCAGGGCGGTACTGCGGTCCGGTGCAGGTTTGCTGACGTGCCATATCCCCCGCAGCGGCTACGAGATCATGCAGATCAGTTTCCCCGAAGCGATGTGTAAAGTGGATGCGCACCGTTACCACCTGACCAAAACCGGTCCCCTGACCGCCTACCAGGCCATTGGCGTGGGCCCGGGGTTGGGTACCGCCGCGGTAACTGCTGAGGGATTACGCGATCTGTTCACCCGCTACGACCGGCCCATGGTCATTGATGCGGATGCTTTAAACCTGATCAGTAAGTCTCCCGACCTTCTCGACCTGGTCCCCAAAAACAGCATTCTGACGCCTCACCCCAAAGAGTTCTCCCGGTTATTCGGGGCAACGGCAGATGATTTTGCGCGGACGCAGGTGCAAAGAGAAATAGCGCAAAGCAAGCAGCTGGTGCTCGTGCTGAAAACCGGTTTTACCAGCATCGCTACGCCTTCCGGCGATGTCTTCTTCAATCCTACCGGTAACCCGGGCATGGGGACTGCCGGCACCGGCGATGCCCTCACGGGCATCCTTACCGGTTTGCTCGCCCAGGGCTACGAGCCCACCGTAGCCGCCCGCCTCGGGGTTTACCTGCACGGGCTTGCCGGAGATATTGCCGCCGCAAGCCTGGGGCAGGAGTTCCTGCTGGCCGAAGATGTCGTTAATAACCTGGGCCGTGCCTTTGCCCGTTTGCGGGAAGCTTAGTGCGCTGCCAGGCCGAAGTTGTCTGACAGCGCACCAGGAAGCTGCTATTAGTTCACCATGATTCGCGCAACACTCCTACCCTGCTCCGTCACCGTCTCTACGAGGTAGATCCCGGCTTCGAGTTCGGGGAGAGCCAGGGAAGTCCGGTTGCCGGTAGCCGCAGCCTGAATAACCGTCTGCCCGGTAACGGACAACAGCCGTAGCTCAGCGGCTACTACGCCAGCGGGGAGCTGAACGGTGATTTCACTGCCTGCTACCGGATTAGGGTACACCCGGGTCAGCTGGGTATTTTCGGAAATGCTCAGCGTTCTGCCAGGCGTATTGAAGCCCGGCAGCGTCCGCTGGGCCTGGGTTTCAGACTGCTCACCAAGATCAATGCTCATTTCACCTTCCTCCTCACTCGTCAGGTTAAGGGGATCCAGCGTTCCGCCGCAGCCGCAATCAGGACCGATGACGTCGCCGGAAGTAGTGGGCAGGCCATCGTCACAGGGTGCCCCCGTTTGGTTTTCGTCAAGGCCATTAACACAGAAGGCCGTGAAATCACCGGACCAGGAAAGTTTCGGATTGCCGGAGAAGCGCATTCTTTCCTGACCACAAAAGGCGGATAGGTCGAGGGGGAAACAACCGGCAAAATCGTTCTGACTAAGGTCGAGCGCGAACAGCTGGGGTAAATCACCCAGGCCATCAGGAATGGCACCGGTGAAACGGTTATCGTTGAGGGTGAGGATTTCCAGGTCGAGAAAGCTGGCCAGCGAACCGGGAAGGTCCCCTTCCAGCAGATTGTAGCTTAGCCGGAGGTTTTTCAGGAGCGGCTGCTCCCCAACAGTGAGGGGCAACGTACCGGAAATCATGTTCCCCGTCAGGTTGATGTCCCGCAGAGCCGGAGCACTGAAAAGGGAAGCGGGCAACTCTCCCCCTATTTTGTTGTAGGACAGGTTCAGGATGACGAGCTGGTCGAGGTTGCCCAGGTCTGCAGGCATTGCTCCGATGAGGGCATTTCCGCGCAGGATCAGACTGGTTACCCGCTCATTTTCGTCACAGTTTACGCCGAACCAGTTGCAGGGCTCACAGTCAGACAGCCAACCGGAGTTGTCCACCCAGGTATCGCCCTGGGTAGCCGTGTAGAAGCTTTTCAGCGTTGCGAAATCAGGGTGCGTGCATTCCTGAGCCGGAAGGGAGGTAGCGCATAAAAACGCAAGGAGCACGATGACGAAGGAAGGGAAAGGGGTGTTCTTGGTGTACATGATAACTGGGTTGTGAAGGGTTTAACACTTGTTATATGTAACCAAGACACCAAACGTGACCGCAAACCGCAGCTTTAATGCACCATTTAACGAAAGTTTTATGCTAATGACTGCCAAAAGACCATTATTCCTAAATTCCTTAACGCACATTTTACCTGGTTTACGCTTCCAGTACACTGGTCGGGGCAACGCGACGGGATCCCGTTCCGGGCTGCTACATGGTCATCTGCCAAACGGCAGCGTTTTATGCGCTAAACGAAGTGATTCGGTATACCCCACCTTCCACACTGCTGGACAAATGTGAGCGCTCGCACTTGTCCAGCAGTGTACCGTCTTCTTTGGTCCATCACCTTGCCAGTAAAAATTGGCTGGCACCTGCGGCCGCGCCCCAAAAACTGCCGCTGTTTCACCGCTGGCCTAAGGGGGCTTGGTAAGGGAATGGTCCGCTGATCGGATACGATGGTGAAGGACTACACCTTGATGAAGATCTTACGATTCCACAGGAATATCCCGAGCAGGACGTAAAAACCAGCAACACACAAGCCGTACAGGAGACTACTGAACTTGGGGGCGAGGAAGTCGTGGACAAAGAGCGTGTCGTACAACCAGCCGTGCAGACCGGTTATGCCAAAAATCTTGGCAATAAAACTGGAAAGGAAATAGAGGATAAGGGCGTTGGCGCCTACCTTCTTAAAGGTCTCCCCGACCGCTAAGCCGCGGACATCCGAAAAGTAGCCGATGACGGACAGGCAGATCATGGCCCAGCCAGCCGTTACCAGCACAAAGCTGCTGGACCAGAGTGCTTTGTTAATCGGGAAGGCAAGATCCCACAGGTGCCCGAGGGCGAGGAGAACAATGCCGGCCAGGCCCAGTTTCAGGAAACGGCCCTCCCGCTTGAGCAATAGCCAGCGGCCCGCCAGCACGCCGATCAGGGCCGTAGCAATGCTCGGCAAGGTACTCAACAGGCCTTCGGGGTCGTAGTCCGGCTTATACGTATGGGAGCCCAGGAGGAGCTTATCGATGTACATTGCCCAGTTGTTCGGCGCGCGCTCCACCGTTGGCGCAGTGCCGTCGGGTAAGGGAACGAAGCCCATAACGATCCAGTAGCCGAGCAACAGGGTTATTATTGTCCCCAGGATAACTTTCCAGTTGGCATTCAGGGCGATGATTGCCGCAAAAAAGAAAGCCAGACCGATGCGTTGTAAGACGCCCGGAAGCCGGATCGTTTCCCAGGCCTTGAAGAAAGGGAAAGTCAGGGTAAAAGCACCTAAGAACAAGCCCAGGGCAATCAGCTTCAGCGTTCGCACCGTGATTTTCCGGTAAACGGCCGGTGAAGGCTCCCGGTTACGGTAGGCGAACGCAATGGAGCAGCCTACGATGAAGAGGAAAAAAGGGAATACGAGGTCAGTAGGCGTATAGCCGTGCCATTCTGCGTGTTGCAAAGGGGCATAGACATGACTCCAGGTACCGGGGTTATTTACCAACATCATGGCGGCGATGGTAATGCCGCGCAGAATGTCAACGGATTCAATTCGATTAGTAAGCATGATCAGTGGGTTGTTCCTTAGCGCTGAATGTAAGCAACTTCCTCGTTACGCAGTACTATTCGCACCAATCCCCGATAAAATTGAGTACCAGGTCGGTGTATTCCCGTCGCCGCCAGATGATATTATGCGCGTGCCAGGCCCCCCAGTCCAGCAAACGCGCATCCGTCTTGAAGGGGCGCTTCTTCAAGGCGCCGGTCAGTAAGCGGTGCTGCGCCGGGTAAGTCAGGGTATCGGCAGCGGAGTGCAGCAGGAGGACCGGCACTTTTATTTTGGGGGCGGCCAGGAGGGGGCTGACTTCGTCAAAATTCACCCCGGCGCGGATTTCCGTCCAGGTAAAGGCACCTGGCGTAAGTGCCCTTAAGGCGTTACCGTAGTCTTTAATGCCTCGTTCCATCACGGCGCTTTCCCAGTCAGCGAAGGCACTTTCCGAAACGACCCAGGCCGGCTGGGCCGCACCCGGCCGGCCGGCGGCCAGCAGTACCGTGGCGCCGCCCCAGCTTTCACCAAACCAGCCGATCCGGCTTTGCGGGAGGCCGGTTTTTTGTACGAGCCATTCATTCGCCGCCAGTAAATCGGTTGCTTCATGATAGCCCCCGGAGCCAAAAGATTCCGGACTCGAAGTACCGTGCCCCCGGTGATCGTAGAGGAGTAAGGTGCACCGACAGCTGTCAAAAATCGGCGCGTACTTCAACATATTGGCCCGGTTGACGCTGTACCCGTGGGCCATAATAACGCCACAGCGGGCACTGTCTGGCTGGAAAAGCCAGCCATTCAGGGTGATGCCGTCCACGGGACTTTTAAAGCTCACCTCCTCCCTGGGGGGTAACGTCCGCTGCAGGCTGTCCAGGTCCAATTGCCACCGATCCATATTCATTTGGTATACGGTGGCAATATCTCGGTCCGGGGTATGGAGGATGAGGCCACTAAAGTACCAGGTGATTCCGAGGTACAGCAGGATCAGGATGCCCAGGAGATACAGTAGTTTACGCATACGGCGTAAGGTAATGGAAAACTACAGTTGTCAATAGCCCATCAGCGGTCGCGGATAAAAATTCGTTTACGTCCATTCCGGCGGTCGCGAAGGACCAATTCATCACGGTCGCTGAACACGATGGTGTAGGGAATCCTTTCAACGGCATCGCGGTAACGAACGGGGCGGGCGGTTATCCGCCGCTGCCGGTCCACCAATAATTCAAAATCTCCGGTACGGTAATCTGCGGACCAACGCCCGAGAAAACGTTGTTCTGAGGGGTAACGGGAGCGACTGGGGCGGATTTCTTCAAAATAGCCGTCTGCATCCAGGATCAGGACGTTTTGACGCGGCTGGTATTCGGGCCGGATGGGATCGCCGTAGCGATCCAGGGACGTCTCGTTCCACACCCCAATCAGGCTGGGCCCACGGCCACGCTGGGCCTGGAGGGACGAAAGGAATAAGAGCAGCAGCAAGGGCAACAAGGCAGAGCGCATGATTCGGTCATTTACTTACAAGGACCGATCCGCAGCCTGTTTTTGCAAAATCACTGCGCAGTTTAGCAAGGGTTTAACCCTCTGCTCCTGCGCTTTAACTAAGTATTAGGGCAAAGCGTGTTTACCTGATCACGTACAGCTTCTCCTGACGACCGTCGATATAGCGGAATTTTTCACCGTCCCAGTAGCCATCTTCTTCCATCATCATCCGTATATCCTTGCCCCAGGCATCCAGGTACACGCGGGTATTCAGTTCGATGCTGTAGGCCGTGTTAGGATATAGGGGATAGTCTCCCCTTACGGGCACCCCACCCTGCTGGTCCCACAGGCCGATGCTCGGACCGGCGGCGTGGCCGTGGTAGCCGATGGGATGGGTATAAATGGTGGCGCGGATACCCTCGCCTTTACCGGTAGCCAGAGCGCTGGCCAGCAGTTCATTGCCGGTGCGGCCGTTCCGGAAGGCTGCGGTTAGGACATCCATGGTTTGCATTCCTTGCCGGAAGGCATCGACGAGAAAATCCGGCGGAGCGTTTTCCCCGGGTTTAAGGACGTAAGCGTTGTGCTGGGTATCGGTATTTAAGCCGCAATAGGTGATACCGTAATCACAGTGCAGGAGGTCGCCTGGTTGAATGACGGTCTCCCCCGGTCGTCCGCTGAAGGCGTACAGGGCTTCCTGCTCTTCCCGTTGCACATCCACCGTGGGGTGAAACCAGGTGCCCAGACCGAGTTTATTGGCCCTTTCGCGCAGGTACCAGACGACGTCCTCCGTAGTCGTCACCCCCGGCGTAATGACCTGATTACTGAAAGCCTCGGCGATGATGGCGTGGGCCACGGCCATAACCTGCCGGTACACGGTCATTTCTGAGGGGATTCTTGTTTCCAGCCAGCCGATCGCCAGGCGCTCGCCAGTGACTACTCTGGAAGACAGATCCTCCGGCAGGGTTTCCAGTAATTTATCGTAATGCCAGGAGCTGATTCCATCCGCCAAACCAAAATCTGCACTGCGGTTGACGGCAATTTTATTGGGCTGACGGGCTTCAATCAATGCACGTAACGCCGCCCACTGATCGGGTTCTGCTTCGGGGTCCCAGGCCTTTTTAAAAACCCAGGAATGGCGTGGAAAGGCCCGCAAGGGAACAATGGGAATATTTAACTTACTTGAGAGAATGATCGCACCTTTTTTACTTTGAAACTTTGGTCCTTTGGGTCCATCAAGGGCGATAGTGAGTTTACTGCCTTCAGAGAGGTGACTAAAACATTCTAAAAAACTTTCTTTAGCGCGCCTATTAGAGGAACCACGAATAGTTTTAAAGCCAAAAAACTCAAGGCCTGTGGCCATAATAGATCCATCTTTTGAGGCCGAAACTAAGGCCGTAATATCGTTATTTGAAAAACAAGGCATAAAAATTAGTAGATCTTGATGCCAAAAACCAAAAATAAGAGAGGGGCCTCCACTTTCCGTAAGGCCCCTAAAAGATATTTTTTCTACATTGTGAAATTTAAATCTAAAAGTTGAAGAGTAAATTTTTAAAATAAAAGCAGCAAGTAGGCCAATCAACTTTTGAGGTAAATGTTGATCTTGCATGAACTATTTGCCGAGAACTTTTTTGAACTCCTCTGTCATGATGGGTACTACTTTAAAAAGGTCGCCAACGATACCGTAATCGGCCTTAGAAAAAATAGGCGCATCGGGATCAGTATTGATGGCAACAATAACTTGAGAAGTTCTCATTCCTGCTAAGTGTTGGATGGCCCCAGAAATACCACAAGCGATATAAAGTGAAGGAGAAACGGTTTTTCCGGTTTGACCAACTTGCATTGAGTGGGG
>JAUIIF010000796.1 GCA_030431945.1 Bacteroidia bacterium
CTTTTTGTCCTTAGTGGTTTATTCGTCTTTATAGTTATACCGTTAATGAAGACACCTGCGCCTGTAAAAGCTGACAGCCCCGTAGTCCCCGAAGTTGAAACAAGGCAAAATGAACTGCTGCCAGAAACCGAGCCTGCAACTCCGCCTGAAGGGCCGGGGCGGGCGGTTCCACAGCTTCCGGTTGATCCACCAGAAGAGACTTCACAACCCATATTTGCGGTAAATGTGCTAGATACGGTCCGTTCAATCTATCGTTTACCCTCCGGCCTGGTCAGGACTGTAACCATGAGTCAGGATTCTTCTAAGCTCGCTCAAGCAATTACAAGTTTAGCAGCAGGTAAAGCCAAAGAAGCGGAAAAAATGTTAAAGGAAATCTTACGCACCAGCCCGGGAAACTTCCAGGCAAAGAATGCACTCGCACATGCTTACTTCGTGTTGGGCGACTTTGCGGCAAGTAAGCGCGGGTTTCAACAGTTGAGAGAATCTTCACAGTCTCCTAATCGCGACGATTACGAATGGTACCTTTTATTGGCTACCCTGGCCGAGTACAACGAGTTGAATCCAGCTGCAGAACAGCTATTTGATCAACTTCTCGAGCCTGGGGCATTTCATAACTATCAGGGAGCAGCGAAAAATTTGCTTGACAGGATTCAATAGGAGCATTACTTCACTAAAGCTGCTTTCTGCTTTTGCGAGAAGTCTGGAGGCTATCGATTAACCGTTTTAATTAGAATCATCCAAATTAGCGCTAACCGCAATTAAACTCGTCTGCAGGAGGCTCTATACCTTTCAAGCAAATGGTGGCCTAACCATCTGATAGTCTGGCCGCCGTTAAGACGTTACCAGACTATCAGGTTGATTTACGGCATTAAGGTGAGAATTAACGACACCTACCGCCCCCCGCCCGCACGCTTAGCTTCATCGCCCAGCCCGGTGCTGCGGCGGCGGCTCTTGACTTTCTGGTTGCCGAAGCTGTAGCTGAGGCTGAGGGTGGCCCGTCGGCTGTCCCAGTTGCCGCTGCCCCTGGATACCAGGCCGTTGAATTCGGATTGCCCCTGCCATCCGGAAGTGAAGAAGAGGTCGCTGCCGCTGATCTTTACGTTCAGTTGGTCGTTGAGGAATTTCTTCTGTAAACCAACGTTCAGGGCCCCCTGCTCGCCGTACTTGAAGACGCCGCCCCAGACACCCGGACCGGAAAAGTAACCACTCAACTCCGCCGTAAATCCTTTGCCGAGGGTAAAGGTTTGCTGGGAGAAGATGCTGTAGGTAAAGGCCTGGACGTCAATGGTCGCCCCGTTTTCGTACGTCGCCTGGTTGTCGAGGTAGCCGCCGGAGATGTTGAAGAAGGCATTCCAGCGCTTCGTGACGGTAAAGGGCAACGCGGCACTGAAGCTGTAATTCGTCTGGGTAGCCAGGTTGTCCCAGCCGATGAAGCCCGCGGCGGGGTTGAACTCGTCGGGACCAATCAGACGGGTAATCTGGTTGCTCGTCCGGCTGTACCCCAGTTTGAAGTTGTAGCGGTAGGCCAGGGTATAGCCCAGCTCCACGTTATCCACAATCTCCGGATTGAGGAAAGGGTTGCCTTTCTCGTAGCTGAGCTGGCTGATCTGATTGCGGAAGGGGTTGAGGACGTTGTAGTCCGGCCGGTTGATGCGGCGGCCGTAGTTCAGGGAAAGGGTATTGCCTTTCTGCTGGTTGACGGCGTAGGTGATGCCGGCACTGGGGAACAAACTGAGGTAGTTGAGTTCCACGGGGGGCTCCTGCAGGTCCACCAGAAACGGCGTCAGGATGCCCATGGCGTCGGTTACTTCGGCGCGCAGGCCGGCCGAGTAGCTCACCCGCTCGCTCAGTTTGCCGGCGTAGTTGAGGTAGGCGGCGTAGACGTTTTCGTCGTAGTCGAATTGGTTGGAGCGGGCATTGTTCAGGGTCCGGACATTGTCTTCGTCGACGTCGTAGAAAAGGAAGGTGTTGTTCGTCCCTACTTTACTGAATTTGA
>JAUIIF010000797.1 GCA_030431945.1 Bacteroidia bacterium
CGCCTGGTGGAAAAAGCTGTCGTTCCGGTATAAAAATGCCTTGCGGACGGAGTTCTCTGCCGCCGATTCCACCTTCTTTACCCAGGCCACCCTCGATGACGGACAGTACGGCTTTCGCCACGATGTGACCAGCGCCGTCAGCCTCAACGTCCTCAAATACTTCAACCTCAGTCCCAACATCAGCTACGGCGAAGTGTACTACGGCAAAAGCCGCGCTTACCGGCTGGATGGCCTGGTCGAAACCCAGACAATCGTAGATCCCATAACCGGCGTGGAGCGCCTCGATACCACCAGCCTGGGCGACATCATCAATGAACTCAACCCGGGACTGGCCAGCTACCGGACTTTCTCGGCCGGGGTAAGCCTCAGTACGCAGGTGTTCGGTAAAGTGAAATTCCGGCGTAAGGGCATCCTGGGGCTCCAGGGCTTGCGACACGTAATTAAGCCGAGTCTCAGCCTCGGGTATTCGCCGGATTACGCCAATGCCGTTGACTACATCAGTGATACCCCGTACTTTATCGGGGAAGACGAAATCGACCCCCTGTTTGGCGACCCGGACCGCTTATTATCCCCCTTCGCCAACCAAATCTTCGGCGCTCCGCCCAGCTCCGAGCGTAACCTGGGGGTCAGTTACAGCATTGCCAACCTTTTCGAAGCCAAGGTCTGGAACCGCAAAGACAGCATTTCCGAAAACGTCAAGCTCTTTCAGAATGTCGGTGTCTCCGGCACTTACGATATTTCGGCGGACAGCCTCCAGTGGAGCCCGGTATCCGTGCGCGGTTCTACCCAGTTCTTCAAAGGGGTAACGCGGGTTAACCTGGGCGCTACTTTCGATCCCTACATCACCCGTTACGACCCCGAACGGAGAAGTTACAAGCGGGTTGACGTGACTAACCTCTCGGAAGGACGCCTGCCCCTGGCCCTTACGCGCTTCACGAGTACCATATCGACCAACATAACCGTACAGAAAATCCGGGAACTGTTCCAGGGGGCAGAGGAGGAGGTGGTAACGGACCTCGAAGAAGAGCGCCGTAAGCGCCGGGAAGAAGACAATACCCTGTTTGAAGAAACGGACATCCTGAGCCTTTTCGAAAAATTCAGTATCCGGCATACCTTCAATTTCAACTTTACCCGGGAATTTGACACGGAAAACCCCAGCGTGGAGGATCGGGGCCGCCCTACTTTCAACCAGGTGGCCAACTCCATCGAACTCCGCGGAGCACTGCAGCTGACCAACAACTGGCGGGTCAATATCGGGCAGATTGGTTACGATTTCACCAGCAAGCGAATCACGTACCCTTACTTCAGTTTTGTGCGCGATTTACACTGCTGGGAATTGAATTTCAGCTGGGCCCCTCAGCGCAACTTCTATTCCTTCTCCATTGCCGTTAAGCCGGGAACCCTCGACTTCATTAACCTGCCCGTCAACCAGAACCGGTACGACGGTGGCCGCCTTTTTTAAGTTGCTGAAAAGCACTGGGCACATCAGGCGCGGCCGCAGGTGCGAAAAGAAGGGTTAACGGCAGGGGAAGAAGATCCGCTGTCCTGCGCCGTCTCAGGTATTGTTGTCCCTGAGCCGCCGGACCACCTCACCTACCGCCGGGCAGACCAGGGTATTGCGCAGGGTAAGGGGTAAAATTTGCAGCATGTTCTTCCGGTCCGTATGCGGATATTCCCGGCACGCCTTCGGCCGGGCTTCGTAAACGGAGCAGTAATTGTCCGCCCCGAGAAAGGGACAGGGGGCTGTATTGAGTACGTAGTCGCCTTCCTGGTCGAGGTGCAGGTGTTGCTCGATCAGCTGGCCTGGCTTCAGGCCGAGGTGCCTGGCTAAACGACTGATATCGACGTCCCGGAATATCGGACTGGTGGTTTTGCAACAGTTCGCACAGGCGAGGCAATCAATTTCCCGAAACACTTCTTCGTGCAGGTCGTGAAACTGTTCATCCAGATCTCTGGGTGGACGGGCCTTGAGCCGCGCAAAGAATTTCTTATT
>JAUIIF010000096.1 GCA_030431945.1 Bacteroidia bacterium
CGGACTAAACTTATTCCACCTTTTCCCGGCCGGGAGATAGATATGCAGCATCTTTGTCCTTCTTTTCACGGAGAATTCAACCGAAGACTAATCATTACAACCGCCTAATTATGCTTCTGATCGGTGGCTATACCAAACACGATGACCCCCGCAGCCCGCAGGGAAAGGCACGCGGCATTTCCGCCTATGACTTTTTTCCCACCGATGGTCGGATCCAGTTTTTGGGTTTTGCTCCGGCCATTAATCCCAGCTACCTGCTTTCTGACCGGAAGCGCAGCATCGTTTATGCCGTTTCCGAACTTTCAAGCGCTGCCGGCGCCCGCATTACGGCCCACAAGGTGCAGCGAAACAAGCGGGGTGCGGTAAATTTTGAATTGCTGAGTGAGGTACCCATTACCGGCGATCACCCGTGCCACCTGAGCTTTGCCGGCCATACCATTCTCGTAGCCAACTACCACAGCGGGCACCTGCACGTCATTGAGCGCAAAGAAGACGGAAGCCTGGGCGGCGTACTGCAAACGGTGGAGCTCAGCTCGCAGGAAGGCCGCCAGGCACACGCCCATGGCACCGTGTACGTACAAAGCAAAAACTGGGTGCTGCTGACGGATCTGGGTGACGATAAACTCAAAGTTTTTGCCCGGGCAGCCGATGGCATACTCACCCATTTGCCGGAGGCGGATGTAGCCTTTCCGGAGGGGGAAGGTCCGCGGCACATTGCCCTCCATCCCGAAGAAAACCTGGCGGTGGTAAACGGCGAACTGCGGGGCCGCGTCCACCTGATCGACCTGAGCGGTGACCGTCCCCTCCGTGCCAACGTCGCCAATGCACTTCCTGAACGTGTCCTGGAAGAGGCAAATGGTGCGGCCATTCGTCTGAGCACCAATGGTAAGATGGTCTACACCAGCGATCGTGCCTTTAGCGTGGTGACGGTGCTCCGGATCGACGAGCGAAGCAAAAAACTGGTAGTGCGGGATACCTACCCCAGTGGCGGGGAGTCCCCGCGCGACCTTTCCCTTGCCCCCAGGGGAGAATGGCTGCTGACGGCCAATACCCAGGATTCCACCGTAGGCGTATTCCGCATTGACCCCCGGGGAGGTCTGGCCCATTATCATACCTTCAGGAAGGTGCCCAGTCCGACGAGCCTGGCCTGGTTGTAAGCGGCGGAGCAGCTGCACAGATGTCTGGCCGGACAACCGGTTTTCTTTATTTCCGTTTACTCTACAGCATAAACTTCCTGTCCCCGATGAAACCCCACTGGCTGCTTGGTCTTGCCCTCCTTCCTGCCGCTTACCTGGGCCGTAAAATTCGTAAAGACCCGCAATTTGGCGCGGACGCCGGTGCGATGCGGTACGTTAAAGAGCAAGGATCCGTTGCCTGGAAAATGGGTGCTTTCCGCAACCTGGATAAAACCCGTTTGCAGGAAGACCTGGGCAGCTTGTTCGGAGACCTCGTCGGCTACATCAAGGCCAAGCACACCCAGCCTACCCAGCCGCTCCCCGTGGCCACCGGAGGTGGCCCCTTCCGCCCCGAATCTGACCGGGACTACCTCACCTGGTACGGTCATTCTGCTCTCCGCCTCGAGACTGGCGGGAAGACTATTTTGCTGGATCCGATGCTCGGGGACTGGGTAGCCCCCGTCCCTTTTCTGGGGCACCGGTTTCCGTACGAAGACTATCGGCCCCTGGCCGATCTGCACGTCATTGACCTGATCGTCTATTCTCATGATCATTATGATCACCTAGATTACGATACGCTGCTGGCCATCAAGGACCGGACCAGGGCCTTCCTCTGCCCACTGGGCCTGGGGGCCCACCTGGAAAAATGGGGAGTTCCCCGGGATAAAATTACCGAGTTGGACTGGTGGCAACAGGCGGATATTGCCGGTTGCCGGTTTACCGCTACCCCGGCCCGCCATTTCAGCGGCCGGTCTCCCGGAACCAGGAATAAGTCCCTCTGGGCGGGCTTCCTGATCGAGACGAGCAAATACCGCCTCTATTTTGGTGGAGACAGCGGCTACGGCCGCCACTTCAAGGAAATTGAGCGCCGGCTGGGTGGACAGTTTGACCTGACCATGCTGGACAGTGGTCAGTATCACGATCGTTGGAAAAATGTGCACATGCAACCCGAAGAAGCTTTACGGGCCCATCAGGACCTCCGCGGAAAGGTGCTGCTGCCCATTCACTGGGGAGCCTTCAGCCTGAGCGATCACGCCTGGTTTGATCCGGCAGAAAGGATGCTGCAGGCCGACCAAAACGAATGTGTTATCAGTCCGATGATTGGCCAGCGCTTTAGTCTGGATAGCCTGGAAGAATGCCGCGAGCGGTGGTGGAAAATCCCTCCAAATCAAACCCCCTAAATTTCCCCCGGCCATCGTGGGTGCTGACATCGTAAAAAGCCTGCTCACGTGTGCCCCCCCTGGACCCACCCGACGCTAGCTAAGGCGTGGTCTGCGTTTTTTCCTCTTCAAAGATTACGCTGGCGGTGCGCAAAATTCCCGACCCCGCAGGCGCCGCGCCGCTAAACCATTCCGGCTTAGGCATAGTCGGCTAAAGCCTACGCTTGACCGCCAACCGTACGCATCAGGCCCATTCCCGTCAGAAAGAAAATACCACCGATAATCGCCACGCCCCACGGGTTCTGGCCAAAGGCCATGCCCTTATTAAAAATGGCCATTACCCCAACGGCCAGGCCAAGAGCCCCGACCAGGGTGAATACGATGCCGAGAATTTGCTTGCTTTTCATGCCAACTATTTTGCGCGAAGATAGCGTAAGGCGGGAATATGCTGCAGGGTACCCGAGTTATTGGCCCTAATCGTAAACAGAACGTTCCACCTGCTGCTCGATGGCAGGGATCGTTTGCAAATACCGGAAAATAGCCCCTACCTCTTCATCGGTTAGTTGTACGTAGGGAATCATGGGAAACACCAGGGCGGTTTCCCCCTCTTTCTCTCCATATTTAACTGCACGGATAAACTGGGCTTCCGTCCAGTTACCGATGCCGGTCGCTTTATCCGGCGTCAGGTTAGGGGTATTCATTACCCGCCCCTGGTGGTCGAGTGGCTGGTTGCCTCCGGCAAAATACCCCGGGCTGCTTTCCGGTTCCAGGTAGTTATTGGTTTTAAAATCGGCGGAGTGGCAGGAGAAACAATCCAGGTTGATGGCGAGGTATTTGCCCAGTGCCACCGGGTCTTCTCCGGTGGGCCGGAGAATTTCTTTGGTCGGCAGGGGGAATGGTTTCCAGGCGACCTGACACAGCAGCTTAGTCAGTAAGGAGGGCTGTGAGGGTACATCCGGGGTAGGATCTGCGGCAACCAAAGGATGATCAGACCGCAGGAAGGAGATGACGGCGTCCAGATCGGTATCCGCCATCTGGGGTAATTTGGCCATACAGGATGGGGCATTTCATGATACCTCCATTTTTGTGCAGTACCAATCCTCCTGCCTATCCGCCAAACCTGGCTGCGCTTTCCTTCGTAAAAACGGAGGTACCAAATTCAATTCTCCGGCCGAATAGCTCCTCCAACTGATCATCCAACCGTAAATTGCGGCCCATGGCTACCACCTATCTCACCACCATTGGCTTAGAAGCCCACGTGCAACTTGCGACCGAGAGTAAAGCTTTCTGTGCCGATCGTAATCAATTTGGCGAAGAGCCCAACCGGAACATCAGCATGATCAGCCTGGGGTACCCGGGGACGCTGCCCATGCTGAACGAACGGCAGGTACGCTTCGCCGTAAAACTGGGCCTGGCCCTGGGGTGCAAGATCAACCGGCGCAGCACTTTTGACCGGAAGAATTATTTCTACGCTGACTTGCCCAAAGGGTACCAGATTACCCAGGATGAAAACCCCATTTGCCTGGGGGGTGGGTTACCGATCCGTACTACTCCGTCTGCACCTGCGGCCGCGCCCAGAATCGTCCAGCTTCACCACATCCACATGGAGGAAGACGCCGGAAAAAGCATCCACGCTGACGGCCAGCCCTTTACCCGCGTTGACCTGAACCGCGCCGGTACCCCCTTGCTGGAAATTGTGACGGAGCCGGACCTGACCTCTGCCGAAGAAGTCGACGCGTTCATGACCGGCATGCGGCAGCTGGTCCGCTGGCTGGAGGTAAGCGATGGTAATATGCAGGAGGGGAGCCTGCGCTGTGACGTTAACATCAGCGTCAGACCGGAAGGCCAGGAGGCCTTCGGGACCCGGTGCGAAGTCAAGAATATGAACTCCATGAAGTTCGCCCGCCAGGCGGTGGCTTACGAAGTCGACCGCCAAATCAAGCTGTTGGAAAACGGAGAAAGCGTCGTGCAGCAAACCCGGCAATTTGACCCCGTCAGCGGTAAGACCTCCGCCCTGCGGGACAAGGAAGACGCCCATGACTACCGCTACTTCCCCGACCCTGACCTCCCGCCCGTCGTACTGACGGAAGCGTTCATCAATGAGGTGCGAGCCGAGATCGGCACCCTGCCCTGGGAGGCTTACGCCGTGCTGACCGAAGAATTCCGGATCGACCCCGCTGATGCGAGTCAGATCAGCGAAGACCGCCGGCAGTACGAAGCCTTTTTGGCCTACGCAGCGACCTCCCCCGCCCCCACGGACCTGGCCAAAATCTGGGTCAACCGCCTTAGCCCCTGGCTGCACGATCAGGATTTGGGGCACGACGAAATCCCCCTTACGCCCGACCAGTTTGCCCGGTTCCAGGAATTGATCATCGCCGGTGATGTGGCGGCCTCCGTCGCCACCGCCAAACTTCTGCCGGACCTGCTACTTACCCCGGGTGACCCACTGGTGCGAGCCAACAACCTGGGGCTGATTCAGAATACCGATGCTGATTTTCTTACGGGGTTGGTCGATGCCATTATCGCAGAATTCCCCGCAAAGGTTGCGGCTTACCAAAAAGGTAAAAAAGGCCTGATGGGCTTCTTTATGGGAGAGGTAATGAAGCGCAGCAAAGGCAGTGCGGGCCCGAAGGAAACCCAGGCCCTACTGCGGGAGAAGCTGGGCGGGTAACGCACGGCTACCTTACTGGCTGAAGGGCTGCGCGGCTAATAGCGCTCCAGCAAATCCCGCCGGTGGAGCAGGTACGGATCCTCCGGATTATACTTCAGGCCTTCGGCGACAAATTCGCGGGCGCGCTGGTAATCTTCCATACGGAAGAAGTAGTTGGAGGCCGCGATGAAGGACGTCAGGGTCCAGAGGCTGCGCTGCTCCCCGATCGGGATATCGAGGAGGGCGCGGCGAAAGCGATTCAGGGCATCAGTTCCACCGTGCAGGTCATCTGCTTCGAAGTGATCCCTTACTTTCCAGGCAAGTTCCCGCAGCAGGAGGTCCGCAAAGCGATCTTGCTGGCGGATGAAGGGGTAGCGGGCGGCGGCGGCTTCGACGGCCGCGGTGAATTCGGTGCCGGTGCTGCGGCTGCGCCGCAGGGCGTCAATCACCAGTTCCCCCAGGACGAACTTGATGGCTTCATCATCCGGAGACTGGGCGAAAAGGCTCTCCGCCAGGCGCTGGGCCAGGTCCATTCTGCCGTTCGTGAAATGATGGCGCAGCAGTCGGTATTGTTGCAGGTCGCGCATATTCTGCGACCAGCCGTCGTGGCCGGCGGGTGCCCGCTCCAGGTAATCTCCCAGGAGCTCAGCCGCTTCGCCCAGGCGGTTCTCCGCCAGTAACAGGCGCTGCTTTTCGTCAAAGTGCTGCAGGATGGCCGCGGGCAGGTACTGGTTATCCGGTCGTTCTCCCCACTGCTGGAAAAGGGCCGCAATATCCCCTTCCACCGTTGGCTGGTTGATGGCTTTCAGCTGTATTTCCGCGGCTTTACGTAAAACCAGAAAAGCCGGTCGCTCTTCTTTTTGCAGGGCGAGTTCCAGTAATGCGATGGCTTCGGTGTAGGCCTTGTTGCGGTAGCTCGCCTGTGCCCTCCGGTACAGCAGCAGGGCGGAAAGCTGCCCGAACGACAGCTTCTTTGTTGCTTCGTAGTAATAGCGGCCGTACAACTTTTCCGTCTGATCAGCACGCAGGTTGGGGAGGTCGTCGACGAGGGTGGCACGGACCAGATCGAGGTAATCCCGACGAAAGGTGGCCTCAGCTTTCTCCTCGTGCTTTTCGTGGGCGGGGGAAAAGACGACTTCTTTTCTGCTTTCCGGATCCGCCACCAGCCCCACTTCCCAGTGATCGACGAAGCCGTAGTAGTCGACCTCAAAGTATTCGTAGGCAAGCGCCGTCAGGACTGCCGCCGTAGCGTCGTTGTACTTACCCGTTCTGAAAGCATCGGCCAGGGTAGCGTTCGTAGCGTACACCCGCAGGTACTGGCGCTCCAGGCGGCTTTCGATCCGGCTGATTTTCTTGCGGGTATTTTTGCGGGCCACCTTATCGCCTTCCAGTTCCTGGTAGAGGTGGCTGATCCGCTGGTAGAGGAATTGTCTTTCGTTGACGGTTGGGGCGTCGTCTCCGGGCAGCAGAAGGCGCAGCCGGCTGGAAAGTTCGTCCGCCCGCAGCGTAGCAGAAAAGGCACTAAAGAGGAAAAGAATTAGCAACAGGCGCATCGAAGGGATCGGGATTAATCTGGTTACAGGATTGAACTAAGCGGTAAGGGAATTGCCGGTTTCAGCCAGATAACGGCCGGCGGCCACGCTTCCTTCCATCTGGAACACTAAGTACGGTGAAGATACGGAGAGAAACACAGGATTTGGGCAAGGAATCAGCAGTTCCCCCCTACGAATTCAACGTTGAGACGCAAAAAAGTCGTATTGGTCAACCTTCGGAGCGGGGCTGAACGGGGCCAGAGGGGGCGCGGGCGCAGGTGCCGGCAAGGGCAATCGGCAGGGTTGGAAAGGAGCAGAGCCGGCGGCCTGTCTCCATCGCTTTGCTCCCTGGGTCTTACCCTGCACCCGCGGCCGCGCCAATTGCTGCTGCCGGTACCGTTGAGCTACTGGTAGCGTTCCCGGTACAATTTGGCGTGGTGGTAGACGTGCCCGCTGATGATGAACCCAAGTGCTCGCACGGAAGCGCCGCCACCGCTCATCGTGCCGACGCGGAGCATATCCTCTTCGGTAAAGCTTCTGAAAAGAGCAATGGTGGAGGCACGGACCAGTCGGAATTCCTCGATCATATCCAGAAAGCGACGGTCAGAGACATCCGCGATCGCGGCGTAGTCATCTTGCTGGAAGCCGGGCAGTGCGGTAGTATCTCCCCGGCCAATGCGGAGTGCCCGGTAAGCGAAGATTCGTTCCGTATCGATGATGTGCTGCAAACACTGGGCGATCGTCCATTTTCCTTCCGCGTAGGCATAATCCGTCCGGTCCTCCGTTACGTGGGTGAGGTACTCCAGCAGCTGTGCCTCACTCTCATCGAGGGCAGACCAGAGGCTGAGGGTGCCGACATTATTGATGTAGTTGGCGTAGAATTCTTGGTATTCTGCTGGTTGGAGGTCAGTAATGCGCATAAAAAAGTAATCATTTGGAATGACGAAGGTAAAGAAACCGGCGTTTGGCAACGCAAGGTAAACAGGATAACGTCACAATTAAGGTAAGGCAAATATCCTGACTTGCTCAGCAATTGTAATAGCCCAATCATATGATTTTTCCGGGACCGTGGATATTCCTCCGGCGTCCTCAACATTTGCTATCTTCCGCCCGTCAATTTCTACCATTAATAAATCGACTTGCAAAATGACCAACATTCAGGGCCCAGCCATTTTCCTGGCACAATTCATGGGCGACGAAGCCCCATTCAATTCTCTCGACGGTATTTGTAAATACATGGCCGACCTCGGCTACAAAGGTGTCCAGATTCCTACCTGGGACAGTCGCCTGATCGACCTTGAAAAAGCAGCCACTTCCAAGACCTACGCGGATGAGCTGAAGGGGCGGGTAGCTGAGCACGGCCTGACCATCACGGAACTGGCCAGCCACCTGCAGGGGCAGCTGGTGGCCACCCACCCGGCCTATCAGAAAATGTACGAAGGCTTTGCTCCGGCAGCCGTAGCCGGCAACCCAAAGGCTACCCAGGAGTGGGCCGTACAGCAGCTGAAATGGAACGCCCAGGCCAGCAAAAATCTCGGGCTTACCGCCCACCCTACCTTTCCCGGTGCCTTACTGTGGCCCTACCTCTACCCCTGGCCACAGCGCCCCGCCGGCCTGGTGGAAGAGGCCTTCGGCGAGCTGGCCAAACGCTGGAAGCCCATCCTCGACGTCTTCGATGAATGCGGCGTGGACGTGGGCTACGAGCTCCACCCCGGGGAAGATCTTTTTGACGGCACCAGCTTCGAACGCTTCGTGGAAGCCGTGGATGGGCACCCGCGCGCCCAGATCAACTACGATCCGAGCCACTTCGTACTCCAGTGCCTCGACTACCTGGAATTCATCGACATCTACCACGAACGCATCTGTGCCTTCCACGTAAAGGACGCTGAGTTCAACCCGACGGGCCGCCAGGGCGTCTACTCCGGCTACGCCGGCTGGGCCGACCGCGCCGGCCGGTTCCGCAGCCTCGGTGATGGCCAGGTCGACTTCAAGGCCATTTTCTCCAAGCTGAGCCAGTACAATTACGACGGCTGGGCCGTGCTGGAATGGGAATGTGCCATTAAATCCAGCGCGCAGGGCGCTGCCGAAGGCGCGCCCTTCATCGCCGACCACCTCATCCAGGTCACCGAACGGGCGTTCGACGATTTCGCGGATGCGGGAACGGACGCAGCGACGAACCGGAAGATTCTCGGACTCAGCTAAGCAAGTGATCCTCCCGTCCAGCAGGACGGAATTTTGTTTTGTGCAGCGCTTCAAACTGATCCCGGGTACCCGCCGCGGTCCGTTTGGAGCGCTTTCATCTTAAGACCATGTGCAGATACAGTGGACTATTTTTGCTGACATTCGCCCTGCTGGCGTGTGGCCGCGAAGGGCAAGCACCTGAAGCAACGTGTTACCAGTTGGCGGAAGGCACCCATTTACCCAGGTTTTTCAATACCCCCGGGGCCATTAACCTGGCGTACGTCAGTGCTCAGGGAGAAAACCAGGTCCTTTATGCCCAGGATCTTGCCGACGTGGAGAAGTCGGAAAAAACCGTCTTGCAGCGTGGGGACAACTGGTTCGTCAACTGGGCGGATTTCCCGTCCGTCGCTTTCCTGGACGAGGGACTGCACGGCAACATTTTGTTTTCGCACACCCTGCAGTACAGTGCCGCAGGCACCTACGATTACGACGTAATGTACGCCTTGCAGGATGACGAAGGTCCACTCTTTCCCCCGCGCAAGCTCCATCAGGACACCGTTGCCGCCGAGCACGGGTTTCTGTCTTCGGCCCCGCTGCCGGGGGGCGGGTTGCAGGTTACCTGGCTTGACGGGCGCTACACCAAGGTGGGCGCGGGCGCTGGTGCCGGGGAAGAGACGGAGGAGCACGGACACGGAGGTGGAGCGATGACGCTCCGGACCAAAGCTTTGGCCGATTCCGTCAGCGTCGAGCTCGACCACCGCGTCTGCGACTGCTGCAACACCGCTACCGTGGCGACCGACAGCCTGCTGATGGTCGCGTACCGCGACCGGTCTGAGCACGAGATCCGCGACATTGCCTACGTGACCAGACCAACTAAGGGCGGCACCTGGTCTACCCCCAAGCTCGTCCACGCCGACAACTGGGAGATCAGCGGCTGCCCGGTGAACGGGCCCGCCCTGGCCAGTAATCAGCGGGGCGACATCGCCATCAGCTGGTACACCGGTGCTGCCGAAAGGGCGCGCTTACAGTTCGCCCGCTACGATGCCGCTGCCGGTCGCTTCTCCCCTCCCCTGCTGCTGGATGATCAGGACCCGCTGGGGCGGGTCGACCTCCAACTGGCCCCCGATGGAACGGCTTACGCCACGGGATTGACGCTGAAAGAAGGCAGCGACGCTGCTTACCTCACCCTCTGGGTGATTGACCCGCAGGGGCAGGTTACCCGTGAAGACCTGGCCGTAACCTCCGGCGCCCGCAGCTCCGGCTTCCCGAAAATTGCGCTGTTTCAGGATAAACTGTACTGGGCACGAACGGTGCTCGGTGAAGCAAAGGGAAAGCAGTACGTGGAGGTTTGCTGGCGGTGAGGGGAGGCTGCGTAATGGCCCAAGGCGACAGTGCCGGCAGGAACGTTAAAGCAGTCGCCTGGGCGCTTGCCCCCTTAACCTTCCTCTGCACCGGCGTCCCCGCCCTGTATGACCCCAAACGCCAGCCCCTGGTCCCGCGCCGCTTCTGCGACAATAACTTTATCACCGGCGGGCATCCGTTCCAGCAGCAACTGCTCCAAGGCATCATCGTAGCCCGTTTTTCGCTCCGGTGTTTCCATCCAGAGAACAAAGACGACCCTTCCCGGCAGGTCACAACGTCGCCGCGCTTCCGACCAAAACCAGTAATTGGAAGAGCGCCGGCGCTGCCCCCACCGGGCCACCCACCAAAGTTGCAGGCGGCGCCACCAACGGCGGCGCAGGTAGGTATCGACGATCCGGATGAGCCGTTGGCTATCCATGAATTTAGTCGCGACGTGCTCCGCCAGCAGTTCCGGTGGCCGGCGATTCGCACGGTATTCCTTTCCATCCCGGGTACTGATGCGGGGGCGATAGTTTTTCACCTCTATCAACCACAGTCGCCCGTCCGGAGAAAGGGCAATAAAATCGACTCCCTT
>JAUIIF010000097.1 GCA_030431945.1 Bacteroidia bacterium
TGCAGGAATCCATAATCATGGAATATTTTGCCCCCTGCATCCAGCCGGTCTGGCCCGTGCCGATCATTTCTGCCTTTTTACCCGCAGCCCGCAAACCGTGAACGAGCAACCAGGCGGTGGTCCGTTTGCCGATGGCTGAATCAGTACCCAGTACCGCGATTTTCAGGCAGTCCACCGTTTCGATGGCACCGCTGAAAAAGTGGAGTGTGTCGCGGTCCGGCGTTTTGCGGACATCGCGGATGCGCAGCCCTTCCTTTTTGGCCTTGGCGGCCAGGGTCGGGTCATTGGAAAGAAAGTCATGGAGGCCGGAGTCAAGGTGCAGGCCGGCATCCAGGGCGGCGGCCATCGTTGCTCTGGCGGAAGAGGGGAGGCGGCCACCGTCCGGCGCCAGGCCTACCACCAGGTAGTCTGCCTGGCCCACCTGGCTGAGCGCTGTTTCCAGGTCCGCAAAGACCGGAATGCCATTTGCTTTGCCATCAAGTACCATGCCGCTGTCTTTCCCGGCGTAGCGGGAATCGATGACGCCGAGGACTTCGTAGCGATAGGTAAAGCGTACCAGCCCGTGGGCGGTTTTTCCGTTCGGGGTATTGAAGGCACCTTCGCAAAAGACGATGGCTTTGCCATCGATGGGAGTTTTCATATTTATCGTTTAATCAAGAGCACGCAACTGCTTACTTAGGCAACGTTGCGGTGTAAGATATACCGAAGTTACCGGCATCGTAGCTATTGCCGGTTTCAGCGGTGTAGGTCATGCTGGTGTAAGTGAGGGCAAGGCCCTTCCATCCTGCTTCGATGCGGGGGCCGCTGGCGGCCTCAAAGGGAAGATCATCGCCCAGGCCGTCAGCTTTAAATTTGATGTTCTGGTGCAGGGCGAGTCCTCCTCCCAGGTGGAAATCCTCGGCAATAACGTAGTGGGCGGTGAAATGGAGGGGGATCCGGGTCATGCGGATGTTGAAGTTTTCAGCCTGCGTCGTAACGTACTTAAAACCGACCGCAGCACGGAAAAGCAGGGGCTTGACCGCGGGAAGCTGGAACTGCCCTCCTACGAAAAGGGAGCCCCCCTGGCCGGCGTTAACGCTCTGGGAGGAGCCATTGGTAAAGAAGATTTCAGCCACTTCATCACCGCCCAGCTCTAACGCACCGGCAAGTAGTAACCGTACGGGCCTTACTTCCTGGGCGTACAGCCCCTGGAAGCAGCCACAAACCAGCATCAGGACGAAAATAGTAGACTTCATAATCAAGGGATAAAAACAATTGTGTTAATGGAATTGTGAAAGGGAGTACCCCGTCAGGAGGGGATAATACCTATCGTTTGGCCGTAAGGACGGCTACGTGATTTCCCGCCGGTAATACGCCTTCTTCGTGCATACGGATCAGGGCGATCAGGCCGGCAGTTGCGGCGGGGAGGACGCTCAGGGCTTCCTTTTCCAGTAAGTAGGCGGACATTTTTCGCATCCGGTCATCGCTGACGTTGTACGCCAGTCCGCCGGATAGGTAGAGGGCATCCAGCGCCTCCTGACCGTCAAAACTGTGCCAGTTGATCAAAGGTTCGTTGATGAGTGTTTCCTTTATTTTTTCAGGGTCCAGGTCAAGGCAGGTCGGCACACCTTGTCTGAAGGAGGAAACTATGGGGTTTTTACCGGTGGCAGAAGCCGCCACCATCAGCGTCTTATCCGCATTGCCGAGTCCGCGGTGGATGCCGGCCAGCAGGGTGCCGTTGGAAACCGGGACGCTGCAGGTGATGGGCGGGGTGCCGAGTTGTTCCAGCAGTTCCCGGCCAATTGCCGCGTAGGCCGCCAGTTGAAGTTCCGTGTTTTGCTGCCCCGGATTAGCATCATACCAGCCATTTTCTTCCGCCTTTTTGCTGCTTGCCCAGACAGTATCTTCGTAGCTCCCCTCCGGGCGGTGAATAACTGCGCCCAATTGTTCCATTTCTCCCTGGCGCATGGTGTGGTACCCTGCCGGAATGAAAATGTGGCAGCGTAGCCCGGCCAGGCGGGCGGCCAGGGCAACGGCGACACCGTAGTTGCCGCAGGTGGCCAGGGCGACAGCGGTGTACCCCTTACCGAGCGCATCCGCTACCTGAGCAAAGGCGATGCGGTCTTTCTGGGTGCCGGTGGGATTGTCGCCTTCGAACTTAAGGTGTACGCCCGGAATCCCGAAGTCGCGGGAGAGGGCTTTGGACAGTCGTACCCAGGTGTTACCTATTTCCAGGTCAATTATTCTCGCAAAAGCTTCCTGACGCAGTGGCAGCGCCAGCGATGCATCAGAGGAAATCTGGCTGGCTTCACGGGCTTGGGTTCCAATGGTATTGCTGGCCGTTTTTACGGAGTCCCGTAGTGTCATAATCTGGCTGAAGTGATCTGGCGCAAAATGAGGGCTATTGCTAGTTGATTTGCAAATTGTCAGGGGAATAAGCGTTTGGAGTGAACTTGTTTTACTCCTGTACCGGTGGATAAAACAGCCGGGGGAAGGACATGTTCTACGCAGGAAAATAAAAGTTTTGGAGCCTTGTGGTCACGCAGCTCCCCCGGATGGGAAGCAAGGGGGGAGCTGGCCAACTGGTGTCTTCTTTTCCGTAAGACAGACCAGCTTACGCCTCACGTTTGGGCCACTGGAGCAGCTCGTTTTTTTAGCGGAAAAAACATTTTATGTTTCGTTAAAACAAGACGTATTTAAATTGTTTTAAGCAACAAAATAAAGTATCTTTGCTGCATGAACCACAAAACCGGAGAAAAGCTTAAAATCCTGGCGGATGCAGCCAAGTACGATGTTTCCTGCAGCAGTAGTGGGAGCAATCGTAAAAATACGCCCGATGGTTTGGGGAACTCAACGGGTATGGGCATTTGTCATACCTATACCCAGGATGGACGCTGTGTTTCCTTACTCAAGATTTTACTGACGAATCACTGCATTTTTGACTGTGCCTATTGTGTTAGTCGTAAAAGTAATGACGTAAAGAGGGCCGCTTTTACTGTTGAAGAAGTGGTGGACCTGACGATCAGTTTCTACAAAAGAAACTACATCGAGGGCCTTTTTCTCAGTTCCGGTATTTTCAAAAGTCCGGACTACACCATGGAAAGGCTGGTGAGGATTGCCAAGCAGCTGCGGACCGAGCATAAATTCAACGGCTATATTCATCTGAAGGCCATCCCCGGTGCCAGCGATGAGCTGATTCATGAGGCGGGACTGTATGCGGACCGCCTGAGCGTAAACCTTGAAATGCCGAGCGAGCAAAGCCTGAAAAAAGTGGCACCGGAAAAAAGTTTTGCCGATGCCTTCAAGCCCATGAATTACCTCAAGGATACCATTGATGATCACCGTAGCCAGGGTAAAGCTCTGGTAAAAAGTAAATACCTGCCTGCCTACGTCCCCGCCGGCCAGTCCACTCAAATGGTGATTGGTGCGAGTCCTGAAACCGACCAGGATATTCTTTCCCTGGCCAATGACCTTTACGAGGAGCAATCGTTAAAGCGGGTTTATTACAGTGGTTATGTTCCCATCAGTAATGATGAGAGGCTACCGAGTTTGTCGGCGCCGCCCTTACGGCGCGAGAATCGCCTTTATCAGGCAGATTGGCTGATGCGGTTTTATGGCTTCAAGGCGGATGAGATTGTGGATGATGCTCATCCGATGCTTGATCCGGAAGTGGACCCTAAGTTAGCATACGCACTTCGCAACCCTCATCTTTTTCCGGTTGACATCAATAAGGCACCGTACGAGTTGATTCTGAGAATTCCGGGCGTTGGGGTAAAGTCAGCCCGCAAGATTGTCAATACCCGACGCTTCCGTCCCATTCGCAGAGACCACCTCAAGCAAATTGGTATCGTCTGGAAACGTGCGCAATACTTTATCATTACGGCGGATCGTGATTTTCGTCAGCTGGGGTTTGACCCCCAAGTGATCCGCCGCCGGGTACTCAGCGAGCGTTCGGCCAATGGCCGGCACGTGGATACGGGGCAGCTGGTATTGTTTGGATAAGCAGAAGGTCCGTGCTGGATAAACTGTTGTTTGGTCTAACGGTCTTTTCAAACGAGTCTCCGGGTATCTTGTGGCTTGTACCTGAGTCAAAGGAAGAGGGTGATTTTGTACCACCTCTCGTGGTCCCTGACTTCCTTAATTTCTTCATCAATCCTGAGGCGCTGCTTACGTTGTGCTGGTTCAGCACCCCACGCTGACAGGCACTGATTTTCCCATGTCACTCTGGCGTGGGTATATTGACGCTCGTCCGGGCAGGAGATATTTTTAACCGCCTTCGTTAATTAAGTAATCCATGATTCTCCGTTACCTCATACTCTTTGTAGGGATCGTTTTGATGATCACGGGCTGTAATAGCCTCATCAGCCAAAATTTTGGTACGCACCGGTTGCGAACAGTAGACATTGCGGTGGCGGCAGCAGGTGGTTTGGGGGATGCAGATTACGTGGAACTCAATAACGCCGTGCTTGGAACTGCCATGATCGTTGGCCCTGCCTTGCGGGCCACGGACAAAGATTACGTTCTCCGGCCAATCCTGACGGAAGAACAGGCTGCTAGCTGGGAGGGCGGGCAGACAATTACCACTAACCTTGTTGCCTGGACGGAGACGGAAGTACCTGCCTGTACGACCCCTCCCGGCTGCCCGCCACCGGCTGCTGCACCCGTGCGGGGCTTACTCAGTGAACCCACCTGGCGAAAAAATCCTACGGAAGCCTGGGCTGGCCAGCGGATCGCTCTGGCCGACGAAACCAGCTATCTCCAGCTGGGGGAAAAGCCAATGGCCTGGTACTGGAATTTATTACTCTTTTTCGGTGGTATCGGACTGGCAATCGTTCCGGAAGCACGGCGTTTCAAGCAGCAAAGAACGCCTCCTGGCGAGGGATAATTTCAGGCCTTCAGGGAAGGCTGGAGTAAACGAAAGGCCTTGGGGTCGTAGCTCGTACCGGCATCAAGTGCACGCATCTGGTTATCTATACCTTGCCTGACTTTGTCGTCTACCGAATAGTTGCGACTTTTACCTTTCCTTATTTTTCAGTGCTATCACTCCCCAACCAATGAAACAATTCTATTTCGGCTTTCTGGTCTTACTGCTTTCTGCTGCCTGTGGAGACGATGACGACATCAACCCTATTTCCTTTATCGGTAATGATAATGGTTGGATCATCGAATCGGTGGTCAGCGACTTTCAGGCACAGGCGGATGCTGCGATAGCGGCACTGACGGAAGCGCAACTGATGAATGCTGGTCGTACCCGGGCGGAGATTCAGGAACAGTTTGATGCGCTGATTGCTACCCAGACCGGAGTAGAAGCCTGTGACCTGGATGACATCCTGTTTTTCGTCGAAAATGGTGAAATGCGGATCATCAAGGGCAATGTGGACTGTCCTGAGCCAGGAAACCCAACTGTGCTTGCACCCTTTAACCAGAACAACTATACTACGAATGCTGATGCAACGCTGATGACCGTGCGGCGGTCAGATGGACTTACGCTGGGCGTCTATACCATCGTCGAGTTGACTGCAGACGTGATGCAACTCGACCAGCGACGTAGTGTTACGGACACCCTGGTGGGTGTCGTAGCGTATGACTTTAGCTATCGACTGCAAAGTAACTGATTAATAGGTTTTTACCTGTATTGAAAGACTGTATTGCTTTACAGTTTTGTTTGCAGGAACATCAACTCACGACAGGAGGTCATTAACCACTTTTCCGTGAACATCCGTCAGCCTGAACCTGCGCCCCTGGTGCTTATAGGTAAGCGCCTCATGATCAATACCCAGCAGGCGCATCACCGTTGCCTGGAAATCGTGGACGTGGACCGGGTTTTCAACTATGTTATAGCTGAAATCATCGGTTTTCCCGTAAATAAGTCCTGGCTTTACCCCGCCACCCGCCATCCACATGGTGAAGGCTTGCGGGTGGTGATCTCGTCCGTAATTATCAATGGTTAATTTGCCCTGACTATAGGCGGTTCTTCCGAATTCACCACCCCAGATTACGAGGGTGTCTTCGAGTAAACCGCGCTGTTTCAAATCCATGATCAACGCTGCGCTGGCCTGGTCCGTGTCGTAAGATTGGTTTTTTACCACGCCCGGGGCGTTACCGTGTGCATCCCACCCGCGGTGATAAAGTTGAATAAAGCGGACATCTTTTTCGGCCAGCCGGCGAGCCAGCAGACAATTAGCTGCGTAGGTGCCAGGTTTTTTACTTTCCGGGCCGTACATATCGTAGATGTAGTCAGGCTCTTTAGTGTCCATCAGGTCGGGAACTGAGGCTTGCATACGAAACGCCATTTCGTACTGGGCGATCCGGGCGTCAATTTCAGGGTCTTTGCTTTCTGCACGCTGCAATTCTTGCAGCTCGCGCAACCGGTCCAGTTGGTTTCTGCGGGCAGTGCGGGTGATTCCGGCGGGATTGTTTAAGTAAAGGACTGGGTCGATCCCGGCCCGGAACTGTACGCCCTGGTGCTGGCTCGGTAAAAAGGCGGAACCCCACGACCGTGGATACAGCGGCTGGGCACCGCCGTTCAGGCCTTTGCTCAGTAGCACGACGAAGGAGGGGAAATTTTTGTTGAGGGATCCCAGGCCGTAGCTGGCCCACGCGCCCATGCTGGGGCGCCCGGGAAACTGAGACCCCGTCTGAAAAAACATTACCGCCGGATCATGATTAATGGCTTCGGTGTACATCGATTGGACCCAGCAAATCTCGTCTGCAACCTGACCGAGATAAGGCAATCGGTCACTCAGCCACTTACCTGATTGCCCGTACTGCCTGAAATTAAAAACGGAACCTGCCAATGGGAAAGATCCCTGGCCTGACGTCATACCCGTTAATCGCTGCCCTTTGCGAACGCTTTCTGGCAACTCCTGGCCGTGGAGGTCGCGCAACTTTGGCTTGTAATCGAAGAGGTCCTGCTGGCTGGGCGCGCCTGACTGAAACAGGTAAATTACCCGCTTGGCTTTAGCGGGGATGGCTCCGATCAACCCACCTTGCACCTGCGTTCCCGCCCCCATCGAGGTGGCACTGACCGGATTCATTAAAGTGGCCAGGCTCAGTCCGCCCAACCCCATGCCGAGCTTGTTGATGAAATCGCGCCGGGAGTGTATTTTTTGGTAGTTGTGGCAGTTGCTGGGCATAATTGCTGGTTTAACTGGTCATATGGATAAGTCTATATTGGATGTGACTTCTGTAAATATGGAGAAGTCCGTACTACCGCTTCACATACGCTTCATCAAAACTAAACAGCACGTTCCCCACACTCGCCAGCGCGGCCGTTTTCAGTGGGTCCAGCTTAGTCGGAACCGGATAGTCCCCGATGGCCAGTAGCGAGTCCGCCAGCTGAGGAGCATTGGTAAACCGTTGTAGCTCTTCTTCATACAAGGTATTCAAGATACTTACTTCTTCAGGTTTTGCCCGCCGTCCGGTTACCAATCGGAAAGCGTGTGCCAATTGGGTAGTTGTACTTTCCTTCTCTAGCTGAATACGCTGTGCCATTACCCTGGCGGTTTCGACAAATTGGGGGTCGTTAAGCAGGTTGAGCGCTTGTAACGGCGTATTGGTGGTGGCACGTTTAACTATACATACATCTCTACCCGAAGCGTCGAAGTTGGTCAGAAAAGGCGGTGGGGCAGTTCGCTTGATGAAGGTGTACATGCTGCGGCGGTAGAGGTTTTCCCCCTCGTCGGGTTCGTAGCGCAACAACATTTTGGAGAAGCTGTTCGCCTGAATCCAGAGGCCTGCTGGCTGGTAAGGCCGGACACTCGGGCCTCCTACCTTACTCACCAGCAATCCCGCAGCAGTAAGCGCGTTGTCCCGGATCAACTCCGCGGGTAACCGCGACGAAGGCCCGCGTGCCAGCAGGCTGTTTTCCGGATCCGACTCCCGCTGTTGGTCCGTAGCCGCGCTGTTCCTGCGGTAAGCTTCTGAAAGGACCAGCTGCCGTAGTAAAGCCCGGACATCCCAACCACTTTCACGAAAGGAAGTCGCCAGGTAATCCAGTAGTTGCGGATGAGATGGCAGACTGCCCTGACTTCCAAAATCATGTGGGGTCTTAACAATGCCCTGACCAAATATCAGCTGCCAGTAGCGGTTTACGGCTACCCGGGCCGTTAACGGATGTGCCGGGTCGAAAAGCCATTCAGTCAGCCCTAAACGGTTAGGTGGCAGGTGCTCAGGGTAGGGGAGTACCCCGCGTGGCGTCTGGGCGGAGACTGCTTGTTGCGGCGCATCATAGGCCCCTCGGTCCAGTAAGTAGGTCGTGCGGGGCCGTCGCATTTCTTCACTGACCATAAGTCGGAGCAGGGTATCCGTGATCATTACTTTCTTTTCCAGCACTTTTTGGTATGCGGCTAGTTGCTGCTGGTACTCCGGCGCGGTACGGAGTAGATGTTCTTCGGCAACCGGCTTTGTCACCTGTACGGACGGCTGGTACGCTTTCGCCACCTCCAGCGGGCTCAAGGCCCGTTCGTACAAGCGGATATCATCGATCATGCCCAGGAAGATGCCGTTTTCTCCTGTGTAGGCACGGTAGGATTGCCCTACCCGCATTTTTCTGGCCTTTATTTTCAGCCACGGAGCCATATTGACGGGGTACACCCGACCACGAAGTTTATCAAAAACGATGGATTGAGCGGGGGCCACGCCGTTCAGGTACAATTTAAGCCCCGCCGCCCGGCCACTACCGTCATAGGTGAAACTTGCCTGGTACCATTGCCCGACTTTAAGGCTGTCATCAGTAACAACCTGCAGAAGATCGTCCGGAAGAATTTTGATCAGGCGTACGTTAAGGCGGTTATGCTGGTCCAGGTAAAGGTCTGTCCCCTGCCAGCTGGCATTTTTCTCCCCGGCTGTACCCAGCAGGGTTTGGGTTTTCAGACTGTCCCGCTTGGTGGTTTTGAACCAGATACTGGCGCTGAAGGGTTCGTGGGTGTCAAAGGCACCGATACCTTCGTCAAAATACAGGTCGTCAAAAGCGTGGTCAAACATGGCGACGGTCCCCCGGTCAGCATCTTCTTCCAGGGTCAGGCTTTTAACCGACCAGGCAACATCATCCACCCGCTTGCCATCCACCGTTTCCCGGGATTTTTCCAGGGGTAAGTGATAATCCGGTTCCGGCGGGGCCACCTTTACGTCGGCCAGGAATTTGGTCAATGCTTCGGGGCTGACGGCTACCTTAGCGCGCGCCTCCTGGAGGGCGGCCAGTTGCTGGTCGTAACGGGCCAGCAGGCTGTCGGTAGCAGGGTCGGCAAGGAGCAGGTAAGGGCCAAAATTACCGTCATCTCCCGTCATGCCCAATTCCTGAAAATTGTTGAAGAAAGCCGAGAAGCCGTAGTATTCTTCCTGCGAAATGGGGTCGAACTTATGGTCATGGCAACGGCTGCAATCCATCGTCAGCCCCAGTAAGCCGGTGGCGACGGTATTAACCCGGTCGAACACGTAGGTCAGGCGCATTTCTTCGTCGATCACCCCACCTTCGGCGGTCATGGGGTGCATCCGGTTAAAAGCAGAGGCAATTCGCTGCTCCTGGGTGGCCCCGGGAATAAGGTCACCTGCCAGTTGATCCCTGATGAAAGTGTCGTACGGCAGGTTGGCCTCAAAAGCTTTGATCACCCAGTCCCGGTAAGGCCAGGCCAGCCGCCACCCATCCGCGTGCATGCCGTGGCTGTCGGCGTAGCGGGCAAGATCGAGCCAGTCCATTGCCAGCCGTTCGGCGTGAGCGGTGGAGGCGAGCAGCTCTTCTACGACTTGCCGGTAAGCGGCTTCCGAAGGGTCGAGCAGCCAGGCATCCATTTGGGCCGGACCGGGTGGCAGGCCAGTCAGGTCCAGGTACAGCCGCCGTAGCAACCGCTCAGCGTCCGCTCGGCCATTAGCGGCAAGCTGGTCCTGCCGGAGGCGCTCATTGAGGAAGTGGTCAATTTCGTTGACGGCAGCGTAGCCTGGTGGGTTGACGGGAATTTCCGGTTGGCTGATGGGCAAAAAAGCCCAGTGGTCCTTCCACGCAGCGCCTTGTTCAACCCACTTACTGATCAGGGCAATTTCTTTGGCCGAGACCGTCAGTTGACTTGCCGGCGGGGGCATCCGTACTTCCGGGTCGTCCGCCAGCATCCTGCTGATGGCCACACTTTTTCCAAGGGCACCGGGAATAAAAGCATGACCGGCGCCGGAAGAAAGTGCGGCGAGAGCCCCCGCTTCAGTGTCTAATCGCAGCTCCGCCTGGCGGGCTCCGGCGTCCGGACCGTGGCAACTCCAACAGCGGTCGCTCAGTATGGGGCGAATGTGCTGGTTGAAGTCAATGGTCTCCGGCAAATTGTTGTAGGCGGCCATTACCTCCGGAGGCAAATCCGGAGAACAACTGCAGAAAAATGCCAGGATAAACCAACCACTTATAATTCTTTCACTCAGGCGCATGATCTCGATTGTGGGTGGAGAAAGATACGACGGACTGTGGAGTATGTGGCGCGGCCGCAGGTGCGAGGGGGGATTTTAGGAGCCGTTTTTGGGCCTGGGGCTGGGTTGTTGTGAAGGGGAAGGGGGCGGAGGGCACGGAAGGCACGGAAGGTCAGGCTAAATAAATCTGGTAGCCAAATTTTCGACTACTAATGGGGTACTGCAGG
>JAUIIF010000098.1 GCA_030431945.1 Bacteroidia bacterium
CAACTGCGTTCTGGGGGCTGATAGGAATGACCGTTGGGCTCCTGGCCGCCTTACAAATGGTTTTCCCTTCTTTGAACACCATTGCCGAACTGACTTTCGGCCGGGTCCGGCCACTCCACACCAACGCCGCGATTTTCGCTTTCGTTGGCAACGGAATTTTCATGGGGGTGTACTACAGCTTACAGCGCCTGCTGAAAGCGAGAATGTTCTCTGACCTGCTGAGTAAATTACATTTTTACGGCTGGCAGCTGATCATTCTGGCGGCAGCCATTACCCTTCCCCTGGGGATCACGACCAGTAAAGAATATGCAGAACTGGAGTGGCCCATTGACATTGGCATTGCGCTGGTCTGGATCATTTTCGGCATCAACATGTTTGGTACGATCATGAAGCGCCGGGAGCGTCACCTCTACGTGGCCATCTGGTTCTACATCGCGACCTGGGTAACCGTAACGGTACTGCACGTGGGTAACAGCCTGGAATTACCCGTCAGCCTCTGGAAGAGCTACCCGCTCTTCGCCGGAGTGCAAGACGCACTGGTACAGTGGTGGTACGGACACAATGCCGTGGCCTTCTTCCTGACGACTCCTTACCTCGGCCTGATGTACTACTTCCTGCCCAAAGCAGCGAACCGGCCCGTCTTCAGCTACCGACTCTCCATCATTCACTTCTGGGCCCTGATTTTCATTTATATCTGGGCCGGCCCTCACCATTTGCTGTACACCAGCCTTCCGGACTGGGCCCAGAGCCTGGGCATGGTTTTCAGCCTGATGCTGATTGCCCCCAGCTGGGGCGGAATGCTCAATGGCCTGCTGACCTTGCGCGGAGCCTGGGACAAAGTCCGGGAAGATCCGGTGCTGAAAATGATGGTGGTTGCCGTTACGGCTTACGGCATGGCTACGCTGGAAGGTCCGCTGCTCTCCATCAAGAGCGTTAATGCAATCAGTCACTACACGGACTGGACCGTTGGCCACGTCCACATTGGTACGCTGGGCTGGAACGGCATGCTGACTTTCGGGGTGCTTTACTTCCTCTTCCCACGGCTGTTCAAAACCAAACTGTACAGCAAAAAACTGGCCAACGTTCACTTCTGGATTGCCACCCTCGGCATGCTTTTTTACGCCGTCCCCCTCTACTGGGCCGGCTGGACGCAGAGTGCCATGTGGAAGCAGTTCCTCCCCGAAGGAATGCTGCAGTACGGTAACTTCCTGGAAACGGTGGATGCCATCCTGCCGATGTACGCCATGCGCGCCTTTGGCGGAACGATTTACCTGGCGGGGGTAATCCTGATGATTTACAACCTGATCAAGACGGTTAAGCAGGGCACCTTCGAAGATGATGAGCCTGCAGCAGCGCCGCCCCTGGCCGCCAGCCCCGCTGGTCATAAGGGAGAATACTGGCACCGTTGGATTGAGCGCCGGCCGGTACAGCTGCTGGTAGGGTCTACCATTGTGGTCCTGATTGGCGGACTCGCCGAAGTGTTCCCCATGGTCATGGTCGAAGACAATGTACCGAAGATTGCCGCCGTCCAGCCATACTCTCCCCTCGAGCTGCAGGGCCGGGATATTTACATCCGTGAAGGTTGTAATAATTGTCACAGTCAGATGATCCGGCCGTTCCGTTCCGAAACGGAACGCTACGGACAATATTCGATGTCCGGCGAATACATTTATGATCGCCCGCACCTGTGGGGCAGTAAGCGTACCGGACCGGATGTTCACCGGGTCGGCGGCAAATATCCCGACAGCTGGCACTACCGGCATATGGAAAATCCGCAGTCCACCAGCCCTGGCAGTATCATGCCAGATTATTCCTGGATGCTCACCAGGAAGGTCGATAACAGCTTATTGCCCGCCAAGATCCGGGCCCTGCAAACACTCGGAACACCGTACGAGGAGGGCTATGATGAACTGGCCATCGGAGAGGCAGAAGAACAGGCTGCACAAATTGCGGAGTCCCTGCGAAAGGACGGCATTGAGGACGACGAACTCGAACAGAAAGAAATCGTCGCCATCATCGCTTACCTCCAGCGCCTGGGTACGGACATCAAAACCACTAAATAAGGGCGGCGGTGGGTAGTGGGCAGGTAGCCTGCTTACTACCCACCGGTGCTACAGAAAAACATCAAATCATGGCAAAATATCTGCTCGCCGAATCCGGCATCAACTGGTTGGCCATCATGGCGTTGATCACCTTCTTCATCATCTTCAGCATCTCGCTCGTCATGGTATTCGGGCGCGGACGCAGGAGCTATGCGGAGGTAGAACAGCAACCCCTGAACGACAGCTACCCTCTGAACGACAAAAACAACCCACTGTGAAAGGACTGAGTATTAACCTATTGTTAGACGCGACGACACCTCTGGCAGACGTTACCGCTGCCGGGCCACTCAGTGGCATGTCCGTACTTGAGCAACTGCTCTTTAGTCTGATTCTGATTGTAATCCTTGGTGGAGGCCTGGCAATTATCAACCTGAGCTCCACCATGGTTCGCCTCCAGCAGGCAAGACTGCTGGCGGAAACTAATCCGGAGCTCATTAAGGAAGCCGGCCTGGAAAACCTGATCAAGCCTACGCCCTGGTGGCAGGAGCTTTACCGCCGGTTTACGGATACTGTCCCGGTGGAAAAGGAAGCAGACATCATGCTGGACCACAACTACGACGGGGTACGGGAGCTGGACAACAACCTGCCGCCGTGGTGGAAAGGGGTATTCTATCTCTCCATTGCCTTTGCTCCTTTCTACCTCTACTTTAATCACTTTTCCGAGAATGCAGCTTCCAGCCAGGAGCGGTACGTAATGGAAATGGAGGAAGCAGAAGACGAAGTTAAAGCCTTCCTGGCGACGCAGAAAAATGCGATCGACGAATCCAACGTAACGCTCCTCGCCGATGCCGATGCCCTGGTAAACGGCGGGTTGATTTACAAAACGAAATGTGCAGTTTGTCACGGGCAAGCAGGGGAAGGGGGCATTGGCCCTAACCTCACCGATGCCTACTGGCTGCACGGCGGCTCGATTGCGGATGTCTTTCGCACGATCAAACAGGGGGTTCCGGAAAAAGGCATGATCGCCTGGAAGAATGACCTGCGCCCCCGGGATATGCAGGAGGTCGCCAGCTTCATCAAATCCATGGCTGGCTCCAACCCGCCTAACGGTAAGGAGCCGCAGGGAGAGCTGTATACCGAAGCGGCAGAAGACCAGGCCTCCAAATAATACCGGTTGGCAGCGCCATGCCGCGCTTTGCGCATGGCGCTGCTCCGGGCTTTAACCAGCTCAACCAGTAAAAAAGGTGCCTGCGTCCGGTCCATGGTAAACACCACCCCGGCGGGGAAAGCGACTACTTCCCCTACGCAGAGATCAGAGAATACCCCTACCGTAACCAAAAAACGAAACCAAGCAGGTCATGAATAACCAAGTAGACAAGGAGGCTTTCCGGGATTCCATCGCCACGGTTAACAGTGACGGAAAAAGACAGTGGATTTACCCCAAGCAGCCCCAGGGGCGGTACTATAACTGGAGGAGCTACGTCAGCTACGTTCTGCTGATCATTCTTTTCGGCTTACCCTGGATTAAGGTGGGGGGTGAGCCACTGGTAATGCTTAACGTCCTGGAGCGGAAATTCATCCTCTTTGGCCTTTCGTTCACGCCGCAGGATTTTCATCTATTCGCCATCCTGATGATTACCGGGGTGGTGTTTATTGCCTTATTCACGGTAGTATTTGGTCGTATTTTCTGTGGTTGGGTCTGTCCGCAAACCATCTTCATGGAAATGGTTTTCCGTAAGATCGAATACTGGACGGAAGGCGATGCTAACGCCCAGAAGCGGCTCAACAAGGCTCCCTGGACGGCAAGTAAGCTTCGTAAAAAGGCCCTTAAACACGGTCTTTTCCTGGTGGTTTCGGCCCTGATTGCCCATACCTTCCTGGCCTACATCATCGGCATGGATGCAGTGCTGGAAACGGTTACGCAATCCCCACTTGCCGCACCTGCGGGGTTCCTGGCCATCGTCATCTTCATCGGTGTTTTCTACTTCGTTTTCGCTAACATGCGCGAGCAGGTTTGTATTGCCATTTGTCCTTACGGCCGCCTGCAGGGCGTCTTGCTGGTAGACGAGAGTATTTCCGTCATTTACGACTACGTGCGGGGGGAACCCCGGGGCAAGATCCGGAAGGGGAAGCCCAAAAAAAGCAGCTGCTCTGATTGCGAAAACTGCCGGGACGGGAAAGATACCTGTGGCGATCAGATGATTAACCGAATGGAAGAAGCCATGCGGAAGAACGGAGTTGGCGCCCCCCTACCCTCCGCTGCACCTGCGGCCGCGCCCCCTTCAGCAAAAGAAGAAGCTCCGGCCCTCGGCTTTACCCTTTCCGCATCAGAGAACACCGTGACCCTTGCCGCTCCGGCTACGGCAAAACCGGCTAAGGGGGACTGTATTGACTGCGGGCTTTGTGTGCAGGTCTGCCCCACGGGTATAGACATTCGCAATGGTATTCAGCTCGAGTGCGTCAACTGTACTGCCTGTATCGATGCCTGCGATGCCGTGATGGATAAAATTGAGCGGCCGCGCGGGTTGATCCGCTACGATAGTGAGACGGGGGTACGGGATAAAGTGCGCAAGATCTGGACCACCAGGGTCGTAGCCTACTCAGGCGTACTCCTGGCGCTGATCGCCCTTAACCTGGTGCTACTCGGGGGCAGGGACGGGCTGGACGTGATCCTGCTCAGGACGCCGGGCATGCTCTACCAGGAGAATGAAGACGGCTCGATCAACAACCTGTACACCTATCAGCTCGTGAATAAAACCGGGAAAGAATTGCCGCTGGAGTTCCGAATTGAAGGGGCTACGGTGCGGCCCGTAGGGTCGGCACCAGTTGCTGTTCCCGGGGAAGTGAAGGAGGGGGTCCTCTTCATTGACGTCCCCGCCTCTGCTTCCGGAGATTATCCGGACGAGCTATCCATCGACGTCTGGTCCGGCCCCGAGAAACTGAAAACCATCACTACTACTTTCATCCACCCTAAAAAGTAAACTCATGAAACTGCATTGGGGACACGGAATTGCAATATTCTACACCGTATTTGTGCTAACGCTGGTCGTAGTAGTAGTTAAGAGTACTACGTTTGACAACAGCCTGGTGACCGAGGAGTATTACCAACGGGACATTAATTACCAGCAGGAATACGACCGGCGGCTCAACAGCGACCAACTGGCCACTAAGGTCAGCCTGGAAAAAGTAGCCGGACAATACCGGGTCATTTTCCCGGAGAAAATGGCACAAGGGGCCACCGGCACCTTACACTTTTACCGCCCCAGCAGCGCTAAGGATGACCGTACCGTTGCGGTAAGCGTGGACCAGGCCGGCGGCATGAACCTTTCGCTGGCCGGACTTAAGCCAGGGCGCTACCGTGCCATTCTGGAGTGGAGTTCCGGAGGCAAGGATTACCTGGACGAGTTTTACCTGATGGTTTAATCCGCCTCTGGAGCCACAGGTATTGTCTCTTGTATTTTTCAGGTACGTATAACAACTTACCCAACTAATACAAGGGGTACACCCAGCATGCTGCGAAAGGCGAATTTCCGCCCCTTAGCAAAGGTCTTATTTCAGGGCTGGCAGTGCCTTTCGTCGCCCACATTTTTATCCATTCACGCCATCAACCGTCAAGAAAAATGGAGCTTATTGCTGCTTTTACGCTGGGTTTACTCGGTAGTCTGCACTGCGTAGGCATGTGCGGACCGCTGATGCTGGCGGCAAACACTGCCGGCGGAGGAACCTGGCGTCAGCCTTTGGTGTACCAGGCTGGACGCCTGACGACTTACCTGCTGCTTGGTGCCTTGCTGGGCGGCCTGGGGCTGGGGCTTCGCCTCTGGAACGCACAGAGTGCGCTGGCCATCATTTCCGGTATTGCGCTACTGATTTTCGCTTTGCTCCGCATGGACCCGGGCAAGTGGTTACTGCGGTGGCCGGTGTACGCTAAGTGGCAACTGCAATTACGTGGTTGGATGGGCCATTTTCTGCAACGAAGCGGTCTTCCGGCCCAGTACGCCTTAGGAGTCTGCAATGGTCTGGTACCGTGCGGCCTGGTGTACCTGGCCATCATCGGAGCTGCGAATACGGGGACTCCCTGGTCGGGTGCGGGGTTCATGCTGGCTTTTGGCCTGGGGACACTTCCCCTGCTGAGTGCCAGTTTGTACGCCGGGCGCAGACTGCTTACCTTCAGGCCGGACACCCTGAACCGGTGGACCCCGGTGATCATGCTGGCCACCGCAGTCATCTTAATCTGGCGGGGCTGGACAGCTCACGTACCGGGTGATTTTTTCAATTTTCAAGACCTGGCTTTCCCGCCACTTTGTCATTAACCTAAAAGAATACCAATATGAATCCGCTGATCAAAGTTTCCTCCCTGATGAGTACCGAACTGGTAAAAATCATGGTTTCCACGCCTTTAAAAGACGCAAAGGAGCTGATGGAAAAACACCAAATCCACCACCTGCCGGTCGTTTCTGCTGAGGGTAATCTGTTGGGAATACTCAGCCAATCTGACTTCCTGAAAACACTGGATTTCGATGCATCAGCCACCACTGCCGGGGAGTTAATGACGGACCACCTCGCAAAACTGGAGCCCGGAGATACCATCCGCACCGCCGCCAATGTCTTCGCGCTGAATAAATTCCACGCCCTTCCCGTTGTGGAAGGCGAAAAGCTGGTGGGAATCCTGACGACGCTGGACCTGATTCGCTTGATGGACCGGGAGGAAGTTCGCCTGGAGGACTATAAATAGCCGGGTAGTTGGGTAGTCAGGTAATGAGTACTAACGGTGGTTGGACTGCGGAGGACAAGACCGCTAATTAGCGGGCGAGTTCCCGGTCAACACCGCACGTAAAGCGGGCGACCTGAAGAGCAGAAGAGTTGACTGACATTTATCATTTACCGGAATGATTCCCGTCAGCAGGCGGGCGCTTTCGCCGGCCGAAATTTGTGGTACAACAAAACACAAAAAGATATGCGCTTCTTCGCCCTTACCTTCGATAAAGTCCTGATCCGTTTCTTCCTCATGATGGCCTGTGTCATCGGCGGCATGTTTGCCGGTCAGCCTTTAATTGCTATCCTGGCCCTGCCCCTTTTCCTCAGTGCCGTACTGGGCATCAGTTTCATGCCGGAAGCCCAACCAACAAAAGAAGCTGCCATCAATACGATGGAAGCCAAACAGCGCCAGGCCGCTTAATTAGTCGGTCTTGCATTTAAGGGGTTTACTTCATGTGCCTCCGGAAATACCGGGGGCACTTTTACTTCCCGTACCGGCCATGTACCTTTGGGACAAACTCTGGAAATGCCTCAATTCGACAATAAGGAAAAACCAATAAGCGAGGAGGACACCCGCAGATTGCGGGCGCTCTTTGAAATGGCGACGGATGGCATCATCACCATGAGCAGTGACGGAGTTATTGAGAACGTAAATCAGGCAGCCTGCCAGTTGTTTGGTTACTCGGCTGCGGAGATGAAGGGGCAAAAGGTCAATATACTGATGGCTGACCACGACCGGAAGCACCATGATGAGTACCTCGAGCGGTACCATAAAACCCAGAAGCCCAGAATTATAGGGGTTGGCCGGGAAGTGATCGGAAAAAGAAAAAATGGTCAGGAATTTCCGCTGCGCCTGGCAGTAAGTGAAGTGAAGCTGGAGGATAAAATCATTTATACCGGCATCCTGCACGACACTACTTCCTTCCACGAAGCACAGGAACGGGTAGAGCAATTAAATGCAGACCTTGAGCATAAGGTACAGCAGCGTACGGCTGCCCTGGAGGAAAGGGAGGCTGAGCTAAAACGGGCACTGGGCAAGGAACGGGAGCTGAATGAGTTAAAAAGTCGTTTTCTGAGTATGGCCAGCCACGAATTCAAAACCCCGCTGAGCACCGTACTCAGTTCTGCGGAGCTGATCGAACTGTATGAAAGCGTTGAGCAACAACCTAAGAGAGAACGTCACATTCGCCGGATAAAGGATGCCGTCAATCAGCTGACGGATGTACTGAATGACTTCCTTTCTCTTTCCCAACTGGAACAAGGCAAAGTAAACGTTCAGGCTAAGCTGGTTGATCTGCGGGCCATGCTCTCCACCAGCATTGAATCAAGTGAAGGCCAAATGAAAAAGGGGCAGTTTGTCACCCTCGATCTGGCTGAAGAGCCTAATCGGATTGTCAGCGACCCTAAGCTTCTGCGCCACATTCTGGTAAACCTCATTTCCAACGCGGCAAAATATTCCCCGGAGGGCGCAGAAATCGTCATTAGTACGGGCCAGGCGAATGACTTTTGCCGCATCGATGTCGTCGATCAGGGAATTGGAATCCCTCAGGAAGATCAGGCGCATCTTTTTGACCGGTTTTTCCGGGCCACGAACGTTGAAAATGTAAAGGGAACCGGACTGGGACTGAACATTGTCAGCCATTACGTGAAGTTGTTAGGCGGAAACGTTACTTTCACCAGTACCCTCGGAGAAGGCTCCACCTTTTCGGTATACCTGCCACTACGGGACCAAGAATAACAGCGCATGAGTAAAGAAAGACTATTAATCATTGAAGATAATGAAGAGGTAAGGGAAAACCTGGCAGAAATTCTGGAATTGTATGGCTACGAAACCTCGCAGGCTCCGAACGGACTTGAGGGGGTTAAAACAGCCATTCAGTTTCCACCGGATATGATTCTTTGCGACGTGATGATGCCGGAGCTGGATGGATACGGTGTACTGAATCTACTGGCAAAAAATGAGCGTACGGCGGGCATTCCATTTATTTTCATCACGGCCAAGACCGAAACGGAGGATATTCGTCGTGGCATGAATCTGGGAGCCGATGATTACATCACCAAACCCTTTTACAAGGACGAACTACTACAAGTCATTAAAACCAGGTTAGCGAAAGCAGCGCTGCGGGGCGGTGGCGGACTTACGTCTCAACACCACCTGGTTGATCCGGAGCGGGGGAGCCAGAAACTGGAAAAGGCTTTTACCGAAGTGGGCCGCCAAAAAGTTTTCAGCCAGGGTACGGCCCTCGTACGGGAGGGGGAATTTCCGCATTTCATTTTTCGGATCAGTAAGGGCAACGTCCACCTGAGTCGTTCCCACGAATACGGCAGGGACTATATCATTGCCGAACTGGGACCGGGAGAGATCTTTGGCGTTCCGACTGTCCTGGAAAAGACCACCTACCATTATACCGCCCGGGCTGCTTCCCAGGTGGAATGCCAGCTTTTGCCTACGCAAAACCTCCTGGACCTGATTAATACCGACCGGTCCGTTACGGAAGCACTGATGCATCTGCTGGCCGGGCGGCTGATGGAGCACAGTGAACGACTCGTACACCAGGCTTACGATAGTGTCAGGCGCAGAACGGCTCTTATCGTTTGTGACCTGCACGAAAAGTATGCGGGAAAACCGATTGAACTATCGCGGGATGAACTGGCCCAGATGGTGGGCACGACCAAGGAGAGTGTGATCCGGGCATTGAGTGACTTCAGGCGGGAAGGCCTGTTAACGACCGAAGGTAAAACCATCCAGGTTAAAGAACCGAAGGTCTTGCGGGGGTTATTGGTGTAGATCTTAAACTTCAGCGGCTGCTGTCTTTCGCCCATTGCCCATTCGTGCTTACCTTGCACCCGCGTTTGCGCCCCAAATGAACGAATGGAAATCCACTACCAGCTAGATCAGTTACCTCGCTTTCGTCGGGCTGTCGTCACCATCGGCAGTTTTGACGGTGTTCACCGCGGACACCAGCAGCTGCTGGCCCGAATCCGCCGCTTAGCGGAGCGCCGGGGTGGCGAAAGTATTGTAATCACTTTTGATCCCCACCCCCGTTCCGTGCTGTGGCCCGAAGATGACCGGTTGCGCCTGCTTACCACCACGCGCGAAAAAGCAGCAGCGTGCAGAGCCGCAGGCATTGATCACCTCGTGGTCGTGCCGTTTACCAAGGCTTTCAGTCAGCTAACCCCATCGGAATACATTGAGGGGTTCCTCGTGAAATACTTTCAGCCGGATCGCATCGTCATCGGCTACGACCATCGTTTTGGCAAGGACCGTAAAGGCGACCTGGCCTTTTTGCGGCATCACGGCGAGGAAAACGGGTACGAGGTAATTGAAATAAATGCCCAGGAAGTAAACGAGATTACGGTAAGCTCCACTAAAATACGCCAGGCCCTGACGGCCGGGGAAGTAGAAAAAGCCGCGGCGCTGCTCGGCCGCCCCTTCCAGCTGAAGGGAGTCGTCATTGAAGGGCAGAAAATAGGACGGACCATCGGCTTCCCTACGGCGAATCTCCGGCCGTTTCATCGCCTGAAACTTATTCCCGCCAACGGCATTTACGCCGTGCGGGCCCGCTGGCACCAACGGGAGTACGACGGGATGCTCTACATCGGGGATCGCCCAAGCCTTAATGACGGGCGGGGGGTGACCATTGAGTTAAACCTATTTGATTTTAACGAAGACCTCTACGGGGAGACCATTACGGTTTTCTTCATCAAGCACCTGCGTGGCGACCTCGAACTCGACGGCCTCCCGGCACTGCAACGGCAGTTGCAGCTGGATGAAGCAGCCGCCCGGGAG
>JAUIIF010000798.1 GCA_030431945.1 Bacteroidia bacterium
TACCCTGAAACGCGGGATCAGTTTTACCTGGCCAGTTTCAGTTATAAGACGATCGTCTACAAAGGCCAGCTTACGACCTGGCAACTACCGGGGTACTACCACGACCTCCAGAGTGCTGATTTTAAATCAGCCATCGCGCTGATCCACAGCCGCTTTTCCACGAATACCGTGCCGAAGTGGAAGCTGGCCCAGCCCTTCAGAATGATTGCCCATAACGGCGAGATCAACACCATTCAGGGCAACGTGAATTGGTGGAAATCCAAGGAAAGCCTGATTCGTGAAACGGCCTACTTCACTGAAGATGAACTGGAAAAGATTTACCCCGTCTGCGGTCGTGGCTTATCCGATTCCGCCAACTTCGATAACGTGCTCGAATTCCTGACCCTGAACGGCGTAAGCATTCCGCATGCACTGATGATGATGGTGCCGGAAGCCTGGCAGCACGATGAGTACATGCCGGATTATAAAAAGGCCTTCTACGAATTTACCAAAGGGCTCATGGAACCCTGGGACGGGCCTGCCTCCATCTGCTTTACGGATGGTATTCTGGTCGGGGCAACCCTGGACCGTAATGGACTACGGCCCAGCCGTTGGTGCCTCACCAACGAAAATGTCCTGATCGTGGCCAGCGAAGCCGGCGCGCTGCCGGTAGACCAGTCCACCGTCATCCAGAAAGGTCGCCTGCAACCGGGGCGGATTCTGGTAGCGGATCTGGACGAGCACCGGATCATCGGAGATGAAGAGTTGAAGGAAACGATCTGTAAGCGACTGCCGTACCGGGAGTGGCTGGATGAGCACCGGGTTAAACTGGCGGACCTGCCCCTGCGGCGGCGGGCCGGGGTTAGTATGGACGAGACAACGCTGTTCAAGCGTCTGCAACTCTTTGGCTATACCAAGGAAGATCTCAACTTCCTGCTGGAGCCAATGATTAAGGGGAAAAAGGATCCGATCGGCTCCATGGGGGCAGATACGCCGCTGGCCGCCCTGAGTCTACAAAGCCAGCACCTGGCCAATTACTTTAAGCAGTTGTTTGCCCAGGTAACCAACCCGCCCATCGACCCCATCCGTGAGCGTAGTGTCATGTCGCTGTACGCCATGTTGGGCAGTACGGATAACATAACCGTCGTCTCGGCAGAGAATGCGAAAAATATTCACCTGGATTCTCCCGTCCTCACGAATGATGAATTGGCCAAAATCAAGGAAATCCATCATCCGGATTTCCGTGCGGGAGTCGTCAATTCAGTTTTCCTGGCGGATGGCCAGGAAGGGCGGCTCAGTGCAGCCATCGAGCACATCAAAGCTCAGGCGGAAAGCCTGGTCCGCAGCGGCTACAACATTCTGGTCATCAGTGACCGTTCGGCGGACAGCTTCAACGCCCCGGTTCCAAGCCTCCTGGCCACCGGAGCCGTTCACCACCACCTGGTGGAACTCGGCCTGCGGGCTAAGACCAGTCTGGTCATTGAGGCCGGTGATGTACGGGAAACGCACCATTTTGCCACGCTCATCGGCTACGGAGCAAGTGCGGTCAACCCTTACCTTACTTACGCAGCTCTTTCAGACCTGCACTCCTCACAGATTTTCGAGGCAGAAGGGTTGGCCCGCAACGAAGTCCTTACCATTTACCGGAAAGCGATTGGGAAGGGGTTGCTGAAGATCATGTCCAAAATCGGCATCTCCACGCTGCAATCTTACCAGGGAGCGCAGATATTTGAGGTGCTCGGGCTGAACCACAAGGTTGTTGATGAATGTTTCCGCGGCTCCATCAGTCGCATTGAAGGAATGGGCTACGACGGCATCGCCCGTGAAGTACTCGTACGGCATAAGCTGGCTTACCCGGCGAAGGCCGTTCCTAACCCCCAGCTGGAGGTGGGAGGTGTCTTCCAGTGGAAACGCCGGGGGGAAGCGCATATGTTTAACCCCAAAAGCATTCACTACCTGCAGATTGCGGCCCGCCAGAACGAGGAGGAAGCCTA
>JAUIIF010000799.1 GCA_030431945.1 Bacteroidia bacterium
CCGCGCCCGCGATGCGGCCAACCATTTGCTGGGGCAAACTACTGAAAACACTTGCCTGGAACTCACCCGGGTTGGTGGCCGGTGGCTGATGAGCGGGCAGGGGCAATTCGTCATCACCGGCGCAGCGATGAATTGGCGACTGAACGGCCGTTTACTGGAAGCCTATACCGTTCAGTACCTGGAAGGGGACGGTCTTTTGGTCGGCACCGTAGCAACCAGTAGCCTGCGCTCTTACCTGGCGATTAACGGCACTTGGTCCGTTGACCGAATCCTTGGCAGTGCCGAAACCGGATTGCCCGGCATTATGCCCATACGGCCCGGTTGGCGCACCGACGTAGTATGGGACCGGGAATCTGCTTATCAAACGGACCTGGAGGTGTACCAACACGTGCCGCAGAACCCGGAGATTATTCCCGTGATTCCGGGGCCTGAATGGCCCTGGTTGACACCATTTCAGCAGAAGGAGCTGTTAAAAGCGGTTTTTCAGGTCAGTCCGCAAAGCAGCCGCCAGGGGATCAGGCTTACCCGTTCCGACCACTTCACGGCAGCACTACCCTCCCTTATCAGTTCTCCGGTACTGCCCGGCACCATTCAGCTTACGCCTTCAGGGCTGATTCTTCTGGGGCCGGAAGCACAAACGGTTGGGGGGTATCCACGGGTGCTGCTACATGCTACGCCGGCTACGCTGGGCAGTGCCTTTCAGGTACCTGTTGGGGGAAACGTAAAGTTGCGTCTCAGTCAAAGTGCTTAAGGGGCCAGCCTGCAGAAAAATTAGTAGGGAAGCCCGCCAGTCCGACAAGTACTGTTGCTGCAACAGTTTGCGGTACCAGCTCGGCTCCCCTACGGCAATTTCAAAAAGTGTCTATATACCTGGCTCGGGCACCCCGGGTGATTTTTTTGACGGATGCTTTTTCCGCCTCTGATGCCCGCGCCGGGTATATTTTATGGTGCGATCACAAAGCCGGCCCGGCCGCGGGGCTTTCCGTGCGCGTCTTCCACGACCACGAGGTAGTACCCCGGGGCGAGGTGGCTCACGTCCCAACCGTTGGCAGCACCGGCGTAGGTAGTGCGGGCCAACTGCCTGCCATAGATGTCCATTACCACCAGGGCATCCTGCGGGGCGATGTCCTGCGCGGGGATACGGACGTTGATGCTTCCCCTGCTGGGGTTCGGGTAAACGGCTACTGCCAGTTGACGGGCCAGGAAGGCCCGGGTGCTGGTGGGCAGACCTTCCTTGTCGATGGTATGCCGACTCAGATTGGTAATGATCGGGTCGTTGAAATCGAAATAGATGGCGGCCTTATTAAGAATCTGGTCCCCGGGATTAAGTTCCTTATCGTGGTTGATGCTGAACTGGATAGCTCCCTGGCTTGCAGCCAGGTTAACGGAACTGTCCGGCAACAGGATGTTCTCGAAGATAAACGTCAACACGCGGTGCGTATCCAGGCTGACCCGGAAGGGATGACTGGCACCAGAAATTTCCAGGGTGGCCAGATCCAGGGATTCCGGCATGGTATCCCGGACTACCACCGTAAAGGCAGTATCCGTTCCGGTATTCTGGAAACGAATGGTATAATCCAGCCGTGTTCCTTCCGGAATGTTATGCGCCTCCCCGTGGCCGAGGGGGTAACCACGTTTGTCGTTGGGGTCATAGCTGCCTACGTTCTCGAGGCAGACGGTGGTTGAACTCAGGGGCCCATTAGCCAGGTTAAGAATATTGGCGAAGCCAAAGCTCGCCGGCTCTCCTCCGCTTACACATCCTTCCAGGACCGCCGTAGGCTCGGGGTCAGCGGGTGCATTGGGTTCCTGATTGGTGATCAGGTGATAGGTACTGCCGTTGGCCGGCAGATGAATTTCCATTATTTCGTCCGGTACGAGCTGACCGTTGGTAAACGGATCTTCCCGCAACATGATTCCGTCTTCCACGATCACGTAGCTGAGCGGAATGGTCATCTGATCATCTCCTACGTT
>JAUIIF010000800.1 GCA_030431945.1 Bacteroidia bacterium
GGCGCCCACCGTAATGACGTTGTCAGCGTCGTAGCAAGCCGGATACTGGAGGAGTCCATCTAAATCAATCGTGTCGTTACCGGCGGCGCTGATGACGAGGATGTCCCGCGTAGCGACGGTATCAATGGCGTTGGCCAGGATAATGCTCGGGTCGCCGAAAAAGCCCCAGCTGTCGTTGATGATGTCCACATCGTCCAGGGTCGCCTGGAAGGTGGCGCAGGCCACGTCGAACAGGCTGGAAACACCGTTCCGGTCGTGCGTTTTATAAGCTATGAACTCGTAAACACAGCTATCGCCCCCGTACTTGTTCAGGCTGTCGGCAATGATGCCGGCCACGTGAGTACCGTGGCTGTTGTCGTCGAAGGGGTTGTTGTTATTGTTAACATAGTTCCAGCCGATGGGGTCATTCGGCAGGCAGTTGTCGTTATCTGTGTCCATGCCGGTCTGATTATTCCGGCGAATGCGCACGTAGGGTTTAATCTTGGGGTTTTGGTAATCGAGACCCGTGTCCAGAATGGCGATGCGTAACGGATTTTCGGTCGCATTTTGGAGGCCGTTGAGGTCTGCAGGCCTCAGGTCAGTAATGGTGGCTGGTGGTTGCGGAAGGGGCTGCGTGTTCGTCAGGTAATTGAAGTCGACACCGTCCACCTTGGTTTTTGATTTGGCAGCAATGATGTTACTCAGGATTCCGGTCGTTCCCGTAGCTTCTTCCTGCTGGCCGCCCTGGGATTGTATTAACGTCCCGTCAATTTCCCAGAGTTCGACGAAATCGCAGGCGCAGGAGTCGATCAGCCGGGCGCCGAAGGCTTCGCGGAGACTGTCCTGATACTGGGGCGTTGCCGTTCCGTTGAACTGAATGACGAGTTGGTTGGGGACGTGGGCCCACTGGGCACTGTCGACGTCAAAGTCGTACCCCTCCTGGCGCAGGTAATTGCCGAAAGTAGCGGGCTGGGTTTGGGGCGGACCGTTGTAAAAGGCAATGTCATCAATCAGCCAGAAGTAGCTGGAGCCGGTAAAGACGAATTCAACGGTCATGTTCTGGCGACCGGCCAGCACACTCGTCAGGTCCACCATCACCGTATCCCAGACACCGGTTTCGGCACCGGCCGGCAGCAGGGTGTTGAGGGGGACAGTGAGCAAGGGATCGTCACCATCCTGGCGGACGATCAACCGCGGATTGCCCTCGAAATTCTGGCGGTAATACTGGTGAAAGCCGAACCAAACTTCAGATTCGGCCCGAAAGTCACGGGAATCGGTCCGGGCTACGGTAGTAACCCCGGCTCTCGCCTCCTCCAGTAGGAGGGCGTTCCCCCTGGAGGCTGACTGAATGCGGCTCCGCGCGCCCCAGAACGGGGTGCTGCGGGCTTCCCCGTTGTTGGTAATGATGGCCCGGCCGGTATAGCCCCAGCCGGTATCGGGGTTGCTGTCAAAATCTACCGGAGGGCCGATCATGCTTTGGGCGCGGACGCCGGTGCCGAACAAGGTGAGGAAGAGCAGTAGAACAAGGTGTTTCATTGGTGCTGTTTTATATCGGGAAAAGTAAAATGTCTGATGCCGAAGGGAATTTAAGGAAAAGCTACGATTGGTAACGCCCCCTGGCTATTCCACCAATTGCAGCATTTCCGCAACCCTTACCCCGTAGTCCGGATTTTCTTTTCCCACAGCCTGCAGGGCCGCAGCGGTACGGGGGTCACTGGCCTTGAAGTAGGCGAGGGCCAGGTAAAACTGTCCGTCATCCTTAAAAGTGGTAGTGCCTTCAGCAAGCTGGCCGAATAAGGCCCGGGCTTCGGTATCCCTGCCGGTTTCCAGGGCGGCGATGCCCAGGGCCAGGCGGGCTTCATTATCGTCCGGCCGTTGTTGCAGGTAAGCAATGAGCTGCGGGTAGGCCGCTGCGTAATCCCCGGCATTGAAAGCCGCCTCAGCCGGCGCTGCCGCTGCCGCCGGGTCACTGCTTTTTTCGGTCAGG
>JAUIIF010000099.1 GCA_030431945.1 Bacteroidia bacterium
ACTCCTGATCGAAAACGTTGACCTGTATTATCAGGACGATCCGGTCGGCATCCTGGCGGACGTGCTGGCGGACCGCCTGGCCGGTAAAGTCAATAGCCTCAACCTGGCGGACCAAATCTACGACCTCAACTACCTGGAACTGTCCGGGGCAGACGCCCGGGTAGGCATCAGTGCGCCCACCACCCCGACGGATACCACTACAACGGCTGCAGCCGCCAATCTCCGCCTGCTGGCGGGAAGAGTAACCATTCAAGAGACCGATTTTTCCCTGGAGTTGCCCGATCTGGACATTGCTACCGGCCTGCCCTACGTAAACCTCGAAGGGGCCAACCTGCGCCTGGGCGATACCCTGGTGTTCAACGGAGAGCTGTTTCAGGTGCGTGACGGCACCTTCAACATGGACACGCCGGCCGCTCCGCTGGCCGGCCCGGGGATTGATTACGGACACCTGGCCGTAACTAAGCTGGAAGCGGAGTTAACCGACATTGCCTACATCGTCGATTCCCTGCACCTGCGGGCGCGCCAACTATCCGCCCTGGAAAAAAGCGGCTTGGAACTGGAGCGTACGGAGGGAACGGTCGTGTATAACCCCACTTTTCTCGGACTACAAAACTTCTGGCTCCGGACGAGCCACAGCGAACTGAAAAGTGAGAATACGGCGATTAAGTACGATTTTGGCGGAGGTGACCTGGCGGAAATGATCGCCCGGATGCAGCTGGACGGATACCTGGGGTTGCAGGATGTCGCCCTGGTCGCTCCCCAGCTCACGGACGTTCCCGTGGTGGGCACGAACCTGAACCAGCAACTGGATTTCTCCGTGCGGGCCACGGGGACCATGGCCAGGCTGGGCCTCAGCCGCATTCAGCTTAAGGGGCCGGGCCTGAACGTACGCGCCAGCGGGCAGATCGAAAATGTGCTGGATCCGGCCCGCATCGCCGGCCGCCTGAACCTAAGAGAATTCAGCGTCGTCCCCGGCCCCCTCCTGCCCCTGGTGCCGGAGGGCATGCTGCCGCCAGACATCAACTGGCCCCAGAAAATCATCGCCGAAGGAAGTGCCGAGTACCGGGATGACCGCCTGCAGCTGAACCTTTACGCGATCGAGAATCGCAGCTTCGGCAACGGCCAACTCAGCCGGGTACGCACCAATGGGGCCATTAACGGGCTGACGACTTTCCCCGACGCCAGTCTGGACGTTACCCTGGACACCCTGCTGGCCACTCGGGCCACCATCCTGGCCTACGTGCCACCAGGGTCGTTGCCGGAAGATTACCGTATCCCGGACTTTGTGCGCGGCAGCGGCACCGTTAGTGGTCCGCTCGAAGACCTGAACGTCAACCTCCGGCTCAACCTGCCGGGAGATGCCACCTTCGCCAACATCAACGGCAACATCAAAAATGCGCTGGAACCGGACAAATTAAGCCTGGACCTGGCCGTGTCCGACCTGGCCATCAACATCAGCGACGTCAAATCCATTTTGCCGGACAGCCTGCTGCCGGCAAACCTCAACCTGCCCAACCTGCGCATCCGTAATGCGCGGGTGGCCGGTACGCCGACCAATCTGACGTTCGACGTACCCCTGGAAACCGATAACGGCACCTGGCAGCTTGCCGGACGCTACAACCCCCAAGACCTGGACCTGACGGTAGCCGTAGCCGGTGTCCGCATTACCGAACTGTTTACCGGTGACCTGAGTGATACCCTCGCCACCCTCGAACTGGGCCCACTTGCTATCTCCGCAGAAGTGAAAGGGCAACTGGAACCGACGCTGAACCTGGACATCGTGGCGACCATCGGTGAAGCAGGAGGAAAAGAATGGGTCAATTTCAACGCGCTGGTGGAAGCTGGTACTTATCTGGCAGAATTCAACATCACCCACCCGGATTTTCTGGCGGAGGGCAACGGCCGGTACGTTGTCGGCCCCGATAGCGTCATAACCGTGGAAGCCCTGGTGGACCTGAACCGCGTCGATCTGGAACGCTGGGACGTTACGGAAGTACCCATGATTCTGGAAGGTGGGTTACAAGTCAGTAGTGTGGGCCTGGATCCGTACAACCTGAAGGCCTACGCGCGCCTGGATACGGTGCAGCTGCGCGGTGCGGAGGGCAGCAGCTACGTCGACAGCCTGGTCGTGCGGGCCAGCCTGCAAAACCTGGACAACGAAATAACGGTGCGGTCCGATGTGCTGGACGCTGAACTTGTCGGTCGGTTTGATCCCCTCAAAACACCGGAAAAAATGGTGCAATTCATCATGGCCTACTGGGAAGAAAACCTGCGCCAGCCCAATCCGGTAGAAGACGGAGAGGAGATGGATTTTGTGTTGGAACTGAAGCGTCCGCAACCGCTTACCGGCGGGCTGATCACGGGCCTGACGGAACTCTCTCCCTTCAAGGCTTCCCTGCTTTACCGGGACGCCAACCCCGAATTGCTGATTAATCTCGACCTGCCCGAAATCGGCTACGCCGGGCTCGTTGCCCGTAACCTGGCCTTCCGTGCCATCGGGGATACGGCGGAACTGGTCTGGGAAGCGAACTGGTCGGACATCAACTATAACGACCAGGTAGACCTGGGGCGCACCCAGCTGCGAGGAGAAACCCTCAACGATGAAATGCTGGTGGAGCTCAAGCTCTACACGGCCTCAGACAGCCTCCGGCACTACCTGGGCTTCATCACCGACCCCGAATCAGATACCATCACCATTAAACTGGAAGAAGAGCAGATTCTGAATTTCGAAACCTGGACGGTACCTCCGGAGAACCTGATCTCGCTGGCCGGGCCATCGTTGCTGATTCGTGATTTTGCCCTGCGCAACGGAGAGCAATCGCTCGCCGCCACCACCACTGAACCCGGAGACGTAGTCATTACTTTCGGCGATTTCAATCTCCGTACCCCCAGCCGCCTACTGTTTTCGGAGGAAGAAACGGCGGCGGGTATTGTGAACGGGACGGTGGGGCTGGACAATGCCCTGACCAACCTGGGCATCCGGTCCAATCTGTCCGTAGAGCAGCTGAAATACAGCGGTACGTTGCTGGGCGACGTGCTGGCCGAGGTCACCAGCTCGAACGAACAGACCTACCAGGTAGACGTAAAAGTGGAGGAAGCGGGCAACAACGCCACGCTGCGCGGAACGGTGGAGCTGAACGGTCCGCTCGACCTGGTCCTGGACGTGACCAAATTGCAACTGACGGCGGCAGAGCCCTTCAGCCTCGGTTACCTCAACAACAGCGAAGGCTACCTCACCGGTGAGATAAACATCGGGGGAACGATGGAAGCACCGGACCTCGACGGCGCCGTACGGTTCCAGGAAGCCAGCCTGGTGATCAGCTTACTGGGCGAACGCTTCCGGCTTGATGACCAACCCATCCGCTTCAGGAATTCGGTGATTGATTTCGGTAATGACTGGAAGGTGTTCGACTCAGAGGGCGGCGGCGCGCGGGTGCAGGGCAAGGTGGAATTGCAAAGTGTGGATGACATCCTGCTGGACTTGCGGGTAAGGGCCAATAACTTTCTGGCCATCAACTCCACCAGCGCAGATAATAAGGACTGGTACGGTAAAATGTACGTCAATGCGGACGTAGACATCAGCGGTTCGGCCTACCGGCCGGTGGTGGACGTGACGGCCACCACGAGCCGGGAGTCTGAGGTGACCTACGTGTACCGGATCGCCCAGCAGGGGCTGGTCGAGGCAGAAGGGGTGCTCGACTTCGTAGAAAAATACCGGTGGAATGACCTGCTCCGCCGCGATACCCTGGGGGCTGACTCCCTGACGATGACCGCCAGCGCGGGAATGGACCTGACGCTTGACCTCGCGGTAGACCCCAACCTGGAGGTAACCGTCATCGTAGACCCGATTACCGGCCAGACCTTTACCGGCAAGGCTACGGGAGACCTGACGATGCGGATTTACCCGGACGGCCGGCAGGAAGCTACCGGCCGCCTGGAGCTGGTGGAAGGTGAGTATGATTTTATCTATCAGAACATCATCAATAAAAAGTTTCAGGTGCTGGCCGGCAGCAGCGTCAATTTTACCGGAGATTTGCTTAACCCTAACCTGGACCTGAGGATCAGGCACCTGGCGCAGACCTCGCCTCTGCCCCTGGTGCAGGGTGTCCAGGGAGAGGGCGTCGATGTGAGCGGTCTGCGGCGCAAGCAGACCTTTTACGTAGACATCACCCTGAAGGGAGACCTGCAGGCGAGTGACATTTCCACGGACGTGGTCTACCCGGAAAATGCCTACGGCAACCTGGGCTTCAGCAACGTGGAGGACGCCCTGGCCACCCTGCGCCAGGACCAGAGCCGCATGACCACCACCGCCTTCCAGTTGCTGGCCTTCGGCAGCTTCAACATTCCCCTGCTCGACGCCGGAGCGGGCGGTGGAAACCTGGCGGCCACCACGCTGAACAACCTGATGAGCAATTACCTGAACACCTTTGCGGACCAGCTGGTCGGCTTCGTCGACCTCAACTTTGGCCTCGACAGCTACCAGGATGAGGCCGGTGCCACCCAGACCAACCTGCGGATCAGCCTGCGCAAAGCCCTGTTCGACGACCGGGTCATCATCAGCGTCGACGGAGTAGCCGGGACCGCCGAAGATGAACTGGCCGGCACCCAGCAAACCTACCTCGACAACATTACGGCGGAATACCTGATCAACGAAGACGGAACTTTCCGGCTTAAGTTTTTCAACGATCGCGACCGCAGTACCCTGGTCGGGGGCAACGTCATCCGGTTCGGCGGGCGGCTGACTTTTGGCAAAGACTTTGATAAAATCAGGTGGTTCGGCAAGGAGTAACCCCCGGCTAATCGCTTCCTGGCGGAGGCCCGATCACTAAAGACGTATGCAGGTGAAAATAATGAAAGACGCAGCGAAAACGAATCCATCGGCAACGACTGGCGGGGCCGTAAAGGCACCAGGCAGCGGCCGGGCCCGGCCGCTGCGCGGCCCTCAGCATGGCGTGGGCCGACGAATTGCACGCCCGGCCCCGGCGGGAGGTGGGCGGGGGAGTGTCTCTGACGGCCCCGGCTCCGTGGTCCCCTTCCTTCGCACCTGCGTCCCCGCCCTGTTCCTGCTCCTGCTTTCCTCCTGCAACGTTACGAAATACCTGCCGGCGGATAAGTACCTGTACCAGGGGGCATCTGCCCGCGTGGAGGCACCCGCCGGTGTTGACGTGGCCGAGTTGAATACGGAAGTGAATGCCGTGCTGGACAATAATACCAACGCGAAAATTCCCCTGTTAGGCTACTACGAGATTTATCGTCACTACCGTTTTCAGGAAAAACTGGCGAAGAACCCTAAAAAGTTCGGCGATAAGGACCCCTGGGGAGCCCCCCCGGTATTTTACGAGGAAACGCTGGTGGAATCCGTCAATACCCTGATCGAGAACCGGGCGAGTAACGAAGGGTACTTCAACAACGAGGCGGACTGGCGGCTGGACACGAACACCGCCGCGCAAACCATTGCCGCGCACTACACGCTGACGGTTGGCCGACCCTACGTACTGGACTCCGTTCGCTATTACTGGCGGGACAGCAGCATTGCCCGGGTCTTGTCTCCCCTGCGAAGCAGTACCCTGTTGGAGAAGGATAAGCGCTACGAACTCGACCGGATCAAGGCCGAGCAGCAGCGGTGGGAAAATGCCCTCCGGGACGCTGGGTACTACTACGCCCGCGGGGAGGATTTCTTCTTCCTGGCGGATACGGTGGCCGGCGACCACGAGGTAGACCTGCTCGCCAAAATAAAGGAAGGAGTACCGCAAAACCACCTGCACCCCCAACGCATCGTGGAAGTGAACGTACACCCCAACGCCGAAACACAGGACAGCGTGGGCCGCTACGGCACCTTTGACACCATCAGGGTAGGGGGGCTCAACGTGATTTGCCGCGACTGCCCCCTGCGGCCCGCCATTGTCGACGAAGCCTTCGAGATGAAAGCCGGTGACTACTACCAGCCCCTGGCCCATAAGAAAACCCTGCAGCGGCTGGCCGACTACAACACCTTCCGCTACATCGCCATGAGTTACGATCAGGTGCCAGGCAGTGACAGCCTGATGGTGCTGAATGCCTACCTGCAGCCGCGGCTGAAGCGCCGGTTTGAAGGAGAACTGGGCCTGACTTATAACAGTGCCGACTACTTCGGCCCCAACGCCAAAATCGCCTACCTCAACCGTAACTTGCTGAAAGGCGCCGAGTTGCTGCGGCTGGAAGGAGAGTTCAGCCTGGCCCAGTTTCTGGGCCAGCCCGGCGAGGCCCGCGTGCCTTCCTCCGGCCTGTACGGATTTACGGCGCAGCTGCAGGTGCCCCGCCTGTGGATGCCGGCGCGCAGAAAGCTGATTCCACGGGTATTCACCAGCGGTACGGTCATCGAGCTGGGTGGGAAGATCGAGAACTTACGGATGAACCTCAACCAGTTCGCCAACGAGATAACCACCAACAGTTTTACGGACCTGCAGGCCTTGCTGGAGAACGACCCGGAAGCCACGGAAAAAATCAGCCTGACCCAGCTGCGCTTTCAGTTCGGGTACACCTGGCGGCGGCGGGTGACCAAAAACCATGCGCTCAACCCCCTCAGTATCCGGCTGCAGAACCCCTCGGTCAGTAACGAACAGGTCTTGGATCTGGCGCGGGAAGTAAACCTGGCACCCGGTGCCACCGGCGCACAGACGAACCGCTTCGACCGGATGCTCGTCTTTTCCCCCAACTACACCTACAACCTGGATACCCGGCTGGCGGGCAGCCAGCCCCACGCATTCTTCCTGCGCCAGTTTGTTTCGGCCAACGTCAATAACGTCTACCCCGTAGGAACGGATGCGGCCAGCCGCGACCGGGAAGTAAGCTACTACCCCCTGCTGGAGACGGACGCCAGGTACTACCTGACGCTGAACCGTACGTCGCAGTTTGCCCTCCGGATGCACGGAGGAATTGCCTTTCCCCTCTTCAGCGACCGGGCGATTGTGCCCTATTTCGACTTGTTCTCCATCGGAGGACCGAACAGCCTGCGGGGCTTTGCGCCCCGCCAGGTCGGCCCGGGCCGGACCGTCCCCTTCCAGAACAACCTGCTGACCTTCGGCGGCTACGGCAACCTGCTGCTGGAAGGCAGCCTGGAGTACCGCCACCGGATTGACCCGCTAATCGAAGTTGCCGTATTCGCCGACGCGGGCAACATCTGGACCTACAAATCAGAACTGGAAGAACTGGAAACCGACTTTAAAACCGGTGCCTTCGCCGGAGATCTGGCCGTAGATGCCGGTGTGGGCGTGCGCTTCGACCTGCAGTTCCTGATTCTCCGCCTGGACGTAGCCAAACCCCTGCGGACCCCCTACGCCGAGAACGCAGCCGTACTGGTACCACCCTACGCCGATGCGCGCGATGTGCCGGACGATAACTGGCGACTGGTCGTGGCCTTTGGGTATCCGTTTTAGGGGGTAGGGGACGCCGCCCCCTCCCGGGCTGAAGCATCATTTTTTCATCTCTCCCTCATTCCCTCCCTATACCACTGCGCTGGGGAGGGAGGACACTTCGGCGATGACTACTGCAGAAAACGACAGGTCTTTTGGTGGTAGCTGAGGCAGCCATCAAGTTTACGCTATAGTATGCGTCAGCCCTGGGACGCCTCTCCTCCTCACCCCAGCGCCTTCCGCAACAACCCCACCGCCGTCGTCAGTTCTTCCTCCGTCATGGAGGCAAAGCCCAGGCGGGTGCCGTTCCACTTTCCGGGGTACTGGCTGCCGTCGGAAAAGCTCAGGCCTGATTGCCGCCCCCGTTGGCTGGCGGCGACGAGGTCGGTCTCCGGGCTGAAGGTGGTCCAGATGGCCATGCCGCCGTCGGGCACCCGGAAGTCGACTTGGTCGCCCAGGTGGTCTGTCAGCAGCTGGGCGAGGTGATCGCGCCGCCGCTGGTAAATGCCGCGTGCCCGGCGGAGGCTGCGCGGGAGTACTTCCAGGCGGAAGAGTTCCAGCACGGCGTATTCCAGGGCGGGGTCGCCCTGCCGGTCCACAATCCGCCGCAGACGGGCGAGTTGCTCGATCAACGCAGGTTCGCCTACGAGGTAGCCCAGACGGAAAGCAGGGGAGATGGCCTTGGTAAAAGAGCCCGCGTAGAGTAAGCGACCATCGTGGGTAGCGCTGGCCAGCGGCATGATGGGGACATTGCCGTAGTGAAAATCAAAATCGTAGTCGTCCTCAAAAACAAAGAGGTTGTACGCTCTCGCCAGCTCCAGCAGGCGGATGCGGCGCGCGGCGGGCATGATGACGGTGGTCGGGTACTGGTGGTGGGGGGTGAGGTAGAGGAAGCGAACGTCGTGTGCCGCCAGCAGTTCGGCAACGTGCTCCGTGTCCAGCCCTTTTTCGTCGATGCGGGCGGTCAGCAACTCCGCTCCGTGGTAGCGGATGGAGTTGTTGCCGTTGTGCCAATTGAGTTCCGGAACGATGACTTTATCTCCTGGTTTGATCAGGGCCGTCAGGCAGAGGTGCAGTGCGTGGGTGACGCCGCGGGTCAGTAAAATGTGTTCCGGGCCTACCATCAGTCCGCGGGTAGCCCCCAGATAATCGGCCAGCGCCTGGCGCAGCGGGAGCAAGCCCTGCGGCGAGGTATAGCCCAGGCGGTGGTACTGGTTGCCCCGGCGCAGGGCGCTTTTCCAGGCGCGCTCCAGTTCCGTCAGGGGAATCAGGCGGGGGTCGGGGAGGCCATCGTCGAGGTGATAGGGCAAGTGACTGACGGACTCCTCAATCTTCAGGTACGCAGGCAACTGAAGGGGCGCGGACGCAGGTGCAGGGAGCGTTTCGGGAATGGCCACCAGTCTCCGGGCCTCCATGTCAGGCAGGTCTGTGGACACAAAGGTCCCCCGGCCCCGGGACGTTGAAATCCAATCCTGCAGCAACAGCTCTTCGTACGCCTGCACCACGTTTTTCCGGTGAATGCCTAATTGCTCACTCAGCTGCCGGCTGCTGGGCAGCCGCGCCCCTGGCTGCAGGTAACCCCGTTGAATTTGCTCGATCAGGCCTTCGGCGATCTGGCGGTAGAGCGCAATACCGTTGTTGCGGACAAGGGTAAGGGGACGAAGCATGATTGGACTACTTTGTTTTGTGGTATTGGGGTAGCAAAGGTAGTCCGGCCGGCGATAATTTTACGCTCATTAACATCACCAGCCATGGTCCATCAGCAAATACTTACCGGGAGAACGGTTGACCTCCTTCCCCTGGAGGCTATACACCAGGCAGCGTTGCTGGCTGCCGCTGCAGACGGGGAGCTGTGGTCGTTATGGTATACCTCGGTTCCGGGCGCAGCTACCATTGCGGCCTACCTCCGGCAGGCTCTGCAGGAGCGGACCGCCGGAAGCGCCTTTCCCTACGTTGTTCAGGACAGGAATAGCGGTAAAATCATCGGAACGACCCGCTACTGTAACATCGATATGGGGAACCGGAGGCTGGAGATCGGCTACACCTGGTACGCCAAGACTTACCAGCGTACCGCCGCAAACACGGAGGCCAAGTTCCTGCTGTTGCAAAATGCGTTCGAAAACCTGGAGTGCATTGCTGTAGAGTTCCGTACCCACTGGTTCAACGAAAAATCGCGCGCGGCCATTTTGCGCCTCGGCGCAAAACAGGATGGGGTACTCCGCAACCACCGTATTGACGCCGCAGGTGTCTTGCGGGACACCGTAGTGTTCTCCATTACCGCCGCCGAATGGCCGGCAGTGCGGCAGGCCCTGCGGCATAAACTTACCCCCGCCTTCGAAACCCGGCAGTAATCCGCTAAACAATCCACCATGAAACCAGCTTCCCGCACCACGCCCTCCCGTATCCCCCAACGTGGCCATACGGATACCGAAACCATTTACCCGATCCTGGATGAAGCTTTGTTCTGCACCATGAGCTTTGTGTGGGAAGGCCGCGTCCGCTCCATCCCCCAGTCCATCGTCCGGATGGGCCCCGCAGTTTACTTCCATGCCTCCGTGGGGAGTCATTTTTTTCGTTCCCTGGCGCGGCTGGACGAAGTGTGCATTACCGTAACCCTTGCTGACGACATCGTAGTCGCCAAATCAGCCTTCGAGCACTCCGTCAATTACCGTTCGGTGATTCTGTGGGGCAAGCCCGAGGTCATTGAAGACCACGAGGAGAAGTACCAGGCCTTCAGGGCCCTGACCGAAAAGATGGTTCCCGGTAGCTGGGATTACCTGATCCCCATGACGGATAAGGAAATGGCCAAGACCCTGGCCATAAAAGTGCCGCTCACGGAAGCTTCGGCCAAAGTCCGGCAAGGTCCACCCTCGCCCCAGGAAAGTGAGCGGGAGGTATGGACGGGCCTGATTCCCATCAGGTCCGTACGCGGCATACCCGTAACTGCGCCTGATGCCGGGGGTATTCCGGTACCGGATCATTTACGGTGACGTTAGGATCTCCGGTGAAGTGGGCCTAAATCACCTGGATTCAGGTACAAGTACAGATGTACCCCAAATACCCACCCTTACCTGCCAGGCAAGCCCAGCCCGGCAGGTAAGTGAACTAACGGGTCGCCC
>JAUIIF010000801.1 GCA_030431945.1 Bacteroidia bacterium
GGGCGGGTTCGGTGCGAAGATAATACGGGTTGCGGGTTGCGGGTTACGGGTTGCGGGTTGCAGGTTGCGGGGTACGGGTTGCGGGTTGCAGGTCAACTTTCTCCGGGGTGAAAAATTTATCCCGGGAGCGTGTCGGCAACCCGCCGCGCAGTTATGGCGTTACCCACCTATGTCTAACCGTGCCAATTTTCTTGCTCACGTTGCCCAAACCAGCCCGGCCCCGATGGGACTGGAGATTACCGGCGGCCAGGGCGTATACCTGGAAACTGCTGATGGGAAACGCTATCTCGACCTGATTGCCGGCATCGGCGTCAGTGCCCTCGGTCATAACCACCCGACGATTGTCCGGGCTGTCCAAAAACAGGCAGGTGAGTTTATGCACACTCTGGTGTACGGTGAATTCGTCCTGGCACCGCAAACGGAACTGGCCGCTTTACTGACGGATCAGCTGCCGGATGGATTGAACAATGTCTACTTCGTCAATTCCGGTGCAGAAGCCACCGAAGGCGCTATGAAACTGGCTAAACGTGCCACTGGTCGTGCGGAAATCATCAGTGCCAAACGTGCTTACCACGGCAGCACCCAGGGGGCGGCCAGCTTACAGTGGCCGAAAGATTTCACCCAGGCTTTTCACCCCCTGCTCCCCGGCATTCGGCACCTTGACTTCAACTGCGACTACTGCCTGCAACAAATTACCGAACGTACGGCGGCCGTTGTCCTGGAAACGGTGCAGGCCGAATGGGGCATCCGTAAGCCCCGCCCCGCGTGGCTACAGGCCGTTCGTAAGCGTTGCGACGAAACCGGTGCCCTGCTGATCCTGGATGAAATACAGGCCGGGATGGGGCGCACGGGCACCCTCTTTGCCTTTGAGCAGTACGGGGTGGTTCCGGACATTTTGTTGCTTGCCAAGGGCTTTGGCGGCGGCATGCCCCTGGGCGCCTTCGTCGCCCGTAAACCGGTGATGGACTTATTCACCCACGCGCCCGTCCTGGGTCACATTACTACTTTTGGTGGCCACCCGGTCAGCTGCGCGGCCGGCCTGGCCACCCTGAAAACCTTGCTGGCGGAGCCGGACCTGATCAGTAGTGTACCGCGCAAAGAAGCGCTGTTCCGTGCGCTATTGGTGCACCCGAAAATCCGGGACATCCGCTCTGCGGGTCTGTGGATGGCCGTCGAGCTGGATGACTTTGACCAGATTCGTGCCACCATCGCGGCGTGCCTGGAACGGGGCGTGATTACCGATTGGTTCCTCTGGAACGAACGGAGCCTGCGCATTGCGCCACCGCTTACCATCACCGAAGAAGAAATCAGGGAAGCCTGCGCCGTTATCCTCGCGGCTCTTGGTTAATCCGGGGGGGTTACCAATTCATCATCCCCGCAAACTGGGCTTTGGTAGGCCGGTCATACAGTTCGATCAGCTTGATCGAAAAGGGGCGGTGGTAAGGGCCAAAGCCGGCATTTGCCACCCGGCTCCAGGCCATGGCGGTCTGATCGCCGGCCAGGGCTTGCATTTCCCAGACGGCGTCCATCCGGTCCACGTTACTGTCCAGGGTAAGCCGGGCAGCATTAGCAGCATAATTCAGGTACCAGGTTCCGGCGTGCGTCTGGCGATCCCAGTGACCACCGGTAAAAGTACCATCGGGATTACAGCGGATCCACTGACCGATGGCGGCCATTCTCTGCTGGCGGGAGGCTTCCGCATCGGCGTACCCCTCAATGACCCAGTAGCTTTTGGTCAGCATGATCGCCTCCTGGCGATCGAGCGCAGGCACGACCACCGGGGCGCAACTGCCAACGGACGTACGGAAAGTATTCAGGGCCTCCGCTGCCGGAATATCGTGAATGTAGAGGGGGACGTAGCTGGCCGTGTCCTGATCGGGGCTGGCCACAAAACTCGCCGTGGAGGTAAGTTGGCTCCCGGCGCCAGTGGCTGACTCCTGGTTGTCCTGACACGCAAACAGCG
>JAUIIF010000100.1 GCA_030431945.1 Bacteroidia bacterium
TTCCGTACCCTGCGTTTTTACACCCAACGAAAACGTTGTATTATTGTAACTGCAAGTTTCCCCACTAACCAGCGATCGTATTTCAGCTTTCGACCGTAACGCTCTCCATGATGCCAGATAATACCGAACACGTCGTCAACAACGCCAAGAAATTTCGTTTCGAAGTCATCAGCGGCGCGCTGGTCTCCAAACTGGAATACCGGCTGGGCCGGGACACGATCGCCCTGGTACACACCGAGGTGCCCGAAGAACTGCAGGGGCAGGGAATAGGCAGCGCCATCGTCCGCACAGCCCTGCAGCACGCCCGGGATAATGAACTGACGGTGCTGCCCTACTGTCCTTTCGTTGCCAGTTACCTGGCCCGTCATCCCGAGTGGGAAGACATCGTCAGTTCCGTCTGATGCTGACCGTCTGGCTGCTGTCCGCCCTGCTGCAATTCCTTTTTTGGGGGTTTTTCAGGTCCATGGCTTTTCCGGTAAGAGAGGTTGACCCACCAGCCGCACCGGAGTCCGCTGCGCCAGTTTCCGTAATTGTCTGCTTTCGCAATGAGGAAGCCACGTTGCAGAACTGTCTGATCAGTATCCTGCGCCAGGATTATGCCGGTACCTTTGAGGTAGTTGCGGTAGACGACAACTCGACGGATCAATCCGCCGCCATTGTCCGCAAGCTTGCGGAGCAAAGCAGCGGTAAACTTCGGCTCGTCGAGCCCGGCCCGACCCGGCCCGGAAAAAAAGACGCCCTCACCTTCGGCATCCGGCAAGCCCGCTTCGAGCACTTATTACTGACGGACGCAGACTGCCTGCCAACCTCCGATCGGTGGCTCGACCTGATGACCCGCCCACTGCGTCTGGGCGCCGAGGTGGTCCTCGGCGTCAGCCCTTATGCCTACAACGGCTGGCGTTTGGTGGATCGGTTTCAGCGCTTCGAGGCGACCTACGTCGCCATCAAGTACCTGAGTTTCGCCCGGGCGGGAATGCCGTACATGGGCGTGGGCCGCAACCTGGCGTACCGCAAATCTTTCTTTCTGCGCGCCGGCGGTTTTGCGGCGCACGCCGACCTGCCCGGTGGTGATGACGACCTCCTGATCGGCAACCACGCCCTGCCGAAAAAGACGGTTTGCGTCACCCTGCCGGCGGCGCGGGTGTATTCGCAGTTAGCAGGTAGCTGGCCCGCTTTTCTCCGCCAGCGACGCCGGCACCAGTCCGTAGGCTTCCGGTACCGGCCGGTACACCAGCTTTTGCTGACGGGGGTGGCGCTTAGTCACGGACTGTTTTTTCTGCTGGGCTGCTGGCTGTTGTTCTCTTCCTGGTGGCTCCTGGCGCTACTGGCATACGTATTGCGTTACCTGCTGGTCTTCAGTACCTTCAGGCGGGCAGGACTGAGGGGCGCGAACGCCGGTGCAAAAAAAGACTTTCAGCAGCAGGCAGTTTCCCGGTGGTCCGTGGCCTGGGGCGATGCCCTGCTGGCTCCCTTCTATCTCTACCTGGCCCTGGCCGGCCTCCTGCCGGCACGGAGTTGGTAACTTGTCGTGCATCAGCTGTTTCAGCAGTCGTGATAGCAAGTGGTAAAGTCCCACCCCGCAGGAGCAACGAAGTTAAACCACTTTGACTTAGGTATAAGTCGGTACAGTTCGTCAGCTAGAGTCACGCTTGTTCGGCGGACGATTCAGCTCGTTCCTCGCGCCTCGGCCGACGAGCAAGCTTGCTACTGCCCTTATTCCAACTTGAACTTTACCGGAAGATTAAACTGTACCGCTACTGGTTTTCCCCGCTGCAGGCCGGGCTCCCAGCGAAGGTTGTCCTGCTGCATTTTGCGGATGACTTTCGCGGCAGCTTCCCCAAGTCCGCCTCCGGGGTCACGCACAATCTTCACCGTAGAAATTGCTCCGTGGGCCTCGATGATGAAGCTGACTACGGCCATACCGGTGATTTTTTTGTCCCTGGCCCGTTTGGGGTACTTGATGTTGCTGTAGACGTAATTGAGCATGGCGCGATCGGCGCACTCTTTCCGCTTTTTGTAGTCCAGCATCGCGCCACACTTTTGCCCGGGGAAGAGGGGCATTTGCTCTACTATTTTGAAGACGTCACGCTCCTTCTCAGCGGTGGAAACTTCGGATTCCACTTCCGCTGTTTTGGCGGCATCAAGGTTGCGCAGGTATTCTTGCTGCAAGGATTTTAAGGCCTGCACTTCGGCCTGGTGTTGAGTTACTACGCGCTGGTGCCGGTGTTCACGTGGGGCTGATTCGCTGGTGCTGAAGGCTAGAAAAAGTCCGCCAACAAAGGCCGGAATGAACAGGCCAAGCAAAATGCTCAGGCGCAAATAGGGGCTACGGGAAGGAAACATGAGGGCTGGGTTTGTAAAACGGATGCACCCGTAAGACGTTTTGGTGGGCGACTTCGTTGGTTTTTTTTAAAAGCTTCCCGGAGCAGGTGAGTAAAACTGGTTGACAACGGGAAGAGCACCGGATAAAACGGCTATTCCAGCTTGAACTTTACGGGAAGATTATAGGTCACGCGGACAGGCTTACCCTGCCAGCGACCTGGCTCCCAGCGAATATCCCGTTCGGCCATCAGCTGGACGGCTCGCAAGGCCTCCTCACCGGTTCCGCCCCCGGGGTTACGAACAATCTTAGCTTGCGTGATCGAGCCATCTTTCTCGACCACGAAACTAATAACGGCCATACCTTCGACACAGGCATCCTGCGCGAGCGCAGGCCACTTTAAGTTGCCATAAATAAAGGCCAGGAGTTTTTTGTCCGTGCATCGCTTGCGCTCGGCGTAGTCTTCGGTGGTAGCGCAGCCGGGGAACAAGGGCATTTCTTCCCGGATGCCTACAAACGACTGGCCGTAACCTTCCACGACTGGCTGGGAGGGCTTAGGTAGTGATGGTACATGAGGGCCTGATGTGTGGAAACGAACGTTTACATCCTGGTCGTTGACCAGGCGTGGTTGTAAATAAAGTACGCCGACTAGGGTCGTTACGAGGGCAAAGAAGAAGCTGGTTTTCAGATAGGGAAATCGAGGAAGGTACATCGGCAGACTTTGTTGCTATGATGCGCTGTGGGTACCGTTTTGATGGTTGCGGGTCCAGGAATCATTTGCCCACACTGGCGATCAGCGTAACGACCCACACGGCCGTCCAGAGCAACGTGCGCCACCCGTTTACCCGGAGGAGTGCTGCGGATAACGGCAAGTGGTCTTCCGCCCGGTCAAGGGCGCCGTGCAGCGGCACGGCCCGCAGGAAAGTAATGCCCCAGATGACCAGTATCAGGATAAAGTTGATGACAACCTCCCCGCCGGGGTGGGTAATGAAGCACCAGCCGTACAGGGCGAGCTGCCCCAGCATTACGGGCATGACCACGTAGCTCACCTGCCGGGTGTAATGCGGATGCCAGGCCCGGAATTCGGCGGAGCGAAAGTGGCGGAAAGCGGGATAAATGACCAACTGAACGAGCCAGATAAGCACCAGGGCTGCCGTATCAAATAGTATGCGCAAGTGTTCGGTCAACGTCAGACCTAAGTCAGTCGCCATCGGTAAACGTTGTGTACGCGCCAGAGAATCAATCCGAAGGGAACCCACCAAATAAAGTCATTGGTGATGAGGGTATAGAAGAAGCCGAAAGGGACATCTCCGGACAGGTAGTTCAGCAGGAAGCCAGCCGGGCCGAAGAGCTTGCCGAGCATTCCCACTGCGATGATCGGCCAGTGCCGCAGCGGGTTGTAGCTGGCCCACCAGTACCCCAGTCCGTATACTCCAATCACCATGCCCATGCCCTGCCACACCATGGGGTGGCGCATGGGCTCCATCCCCACTAATTCCCAGAAATGTTGCGGAAACAGGATGACCCAGGCGCCCCAGAGGAGGTTGTAGAGGGCAGCGAGTTTCAGGACGTTGCCCATCCAGGGAGGAGAGGATACTGGAGACATAAGGGTATTAGTTACTGGTTACTCTCTACAAGCAATAGGGAAGGAATTGGTTTAGGGTAGACGCCGGAATCGGGCAGAACTGCTCCGGAAATAACTTTACTGCGGGGGCTGCTCTGCCCGGTAGTGACTTACTTCTAAAGTCAAGATTGACCAACGATCTGCACCTGCGGCCGCGCCCAAAAAAGAATGGCCGTCACACCAAAGTGTAACGGCCATTCCCTGACAGATGGTTGCTGGAAACTTACACCAGGAACGGTGCAATAACCAGAGAAACCACGGCCATCAGCTTCAGCAGGATGTTGAGGGAAGGTCCGGAAGTGTCCTTAAACGGATCACCTACGGTGTCCCCCACTACGGCAGCTTTGTGCGGCTCAGAGCCTTTGTGGAAGATGGTACCCTGTACGGAAGCACCTTCTTCGAACATTTTCTTGGCGTTATCCCACGCACCACCGGCGTTGGACTGGAAGATGGCCATCATTACCCCGGCAGAGGTTACGCCAGCGAGCAGACCACCGAGCATTTCGGGGCCGCCGCCAAAGCCAACGGCTACGGGCGTAATTACGGCAATCAGTCCGGGCATCACCATCTCACGGATGGAGGCCTTGGTGGAGATCTCGACACACTTTTCGTAGTCTGCCTTACCGTCTGCAGCGTTGAAAGTAGCGAGGTCGGCAGCAGAGTACTTGGTCGTGTCGTGGCCGGCACGGCGCATCACTTCCAGGGCTGCTTTCAGCTCGGGGATTTCGTTGAACTGGCGGCGAACTTCCTGGATCATGTCGTTCGCAGCGCGACCAACCGCCTCCATGGAGAAAGCAGAGAAAAGGAAAGGCAGCATGGCGCCGAGGAAGAGGCCCGCAGTTACGTACGGGTTGGCGATGTCGATGTTCGTCAGGTTAGCCGTCTGCATGAAGGCCGCGAAAAGCACCAGGGCCGTCAGGGCCGCAGAACCGATGGCGAAACCTTTACCGATGGCGGCAGTCGTGTTACCTACGGCGTCGAGCTTATCGGTACGCTCCCGTACTTCCTTGGGCAGGCCCGCCATTTCGGCGATACCACCGGCGTTGTCGGAGATGGGTCCGTAAGCATCAACGGCCAGCTGGATGCCCGTATTGGCCAGCATCCCAACGGCTGCAATGCCGATACCGTAAAGGCCGGCGAAGTAGTAAGAACCGATGATGGCAGCTGCCAGTACGATGATCGGGTAGGCAGTAGAACGCATACCGACGGCAAGGCCGGCGATGATGTTCGTGGCGGAACCGGTCAGGGACTGGTCCACAATGCCCTGTACCGGCTTGGTACCCGTACCCGTGTAGTACTCGGTGATGTAGCCGATGGCCAGACCGGAAACGAGGCCGAAGAGGATAGCAAAGAAGATACCGTTGTTGGTGTACGTCTGCGTCAGGCCGTTGCTGTTCGCTACGGTCCACTCGGCGGGCATCATCGTCGTTACGGCGAAGTAAGTACCCGCCAGCATGATGACGGCGGCGATCAATTCACCGAGGTTGAGGGCTTTCTGCGGGTCACCACCTTCCTTTACGCGGACGAAGAACGTACCGATGATGGAAGCAACGATGCCGATACCGGCTACTACCAGGGGAAGGAGAACACCGTTGAGGCCACCCAGTTCCGTATTGTAGAAGGCGGGCAGCGTCATGTACGCTGCGCCGATCACCATCGTACCGATGATGGAGCCTACGTAAGATTCAAAAAGGTCGGCACCCATACCGGCTACGTCACCAACGTTGTCACCAACGTTGTCGGCGATGGTCGCGGGGTTGAGGGGGTGATCTTCGGGGATGCCGGCTTCTACCTTACCTACCAGGTCAGCGCCCACGTCGGCCGCCTTCGTGTAGATGCCGCCGCCAACACGGGCGAAGAGGGCAATGGAAGAGGCACCAAAGGAGAAACCGGTGATGACCGTAATGACCCTCAGGATGGCTGCTTTCGCTGCTTCGGCCGTCGTGGCGTCGGAGATCATGATGTCGGCAGCAAACTGGCCCTTGAAAAGGAAGAAGAGCAAACCGAGGCCGAAAAGACCCAGGCCGACTACGCCAAGCCCCATCACAGCACCACCGTCAAAGGCCACGCCGAGCGCCTTACCGAGGCTGGTCCGGGCAGCTTGCGTGGTGCGGATGTTGGCCTTGGTGGCCACGTTCATCCCGATAAAACCGGCGAGTGCGGAACAGATGGCGCCAAGAATGAAGCTGACGGCAATCATTACGCTGGAAGTCGCCGGATCAGCCGTAAAGGCCAGGATGGCGGCCACGACGGCAACGAAGATAGCCAGTACCTTGTACTCGGCCTTCAGGAAGGCCATGGCACCGTCGGCGATGTTTTTACCGATGCGTTGCATCAATTCATTACCGGGGTCCTGCTTGGAAACACCGGCAGATTTAATGAACATGAAGACCAAGGCCAGGATACCCAATGCAGGGACCGCCAATAGAATAGTAGAAACCATAAATGTTAAGAGATTTACTTGTTGAAGAAGAAAGTTTTGCCGCGCAGTGTGTTGCGCTCCTGTCTTCGATGACAAGCGATCAAGATGGCCGCAGGGGTAGAGTAGCTAAATGGGTGCATGACCCCCTACGCTTCAAAAGGTCGTTGACCCGAAATATGCCGCAAAAGTAATGTATTACGGAGTTTTGGTCAAATCATACACCATTTTTGGGCGCGGCCGCTGGTGCAGGGACAGGTTTTAAGCGCCAGGTCTTCCGTTTCTGCTACCTCGCTACCACCCCGTTGCCAACCTGGTTCGTGTATGGGCCAAGTCCTCAGGCGCCCAATTCTCTACCACTCCGGTTTAGGGATGTTGTCTCATTTAAATGGGTGGTTGCAACCCGCAACCCGCAACCCGCAACCCGTAACCCGGCTTAATTCCAGGGTTTCAGCATTTCCCGGTATTTCACGATCATTGCCTCCTGCGGGGCACCGGCTTTATACATCCGGAACACGGTGAGGTTGGCCAGTTGCACGCGCAACCAGCCATTAGCCCGGTACTTGCGGGCCGATACCGTTACGGAGCGGGGCATGACCCGGAAGGGGAACGCTCTGGCCCAGGTACGCTGGATGATGTCGTAATCCTCCATAATCCGCATATCCCGGAAGCCCCCCAGGGCGCGGAAGGCTGCCGCTGAGAGGTAAAGGGATTGATCTCCGCCCCGGCAGGCCAGGCCGTTGAAGCGGGTAAAGAAAGCATTGATGGCCAGCAGGGGGTGCCACTGGTCGAATTTGAACCGGTAACAACCTACGGGGTAGCCTGCGGCAATGCTGGCGGCAATGTCCTGGTAAAAGCCACGCGGTGGCCGCGTGTCGGCGTGGACAAAATAAACGGCGTCGAATTGATCCAGGTCCTGCCAGGCGGCTTCGTTCATCTGCCGGGCCCGTCCACACTGGCGACACTGCAGGTGACGAACGCCCGGTATGCCGGCAATGACTGCGGCAGAGTCATCAGTACTGCCACCGTCCGCAATGGTAATTCGTCCGTTTCCGGACAGTTCCGCTTGCAGAAAAGGAAGGAGGTCCCGGAGGTTGGTGGCTTCGTTCAGGACCGGAATGATAAGGTGAAGGCGCATAATGCGAATGAAATCAGCGGTTATGACCTAAGGTACGTAACTGAGCGTAAATCGGATTGCGTGGGTAGAGCGATAGCCCTGAGCGGTGTGCACAGCGAAAGGCACAGCCAGTCCTGACCAAGCTCTAGGGGCCGTAGGCCGCCGTCTGTAGCGAGCGGGACTTGCCCTCTTGTATTAGTTGTGCAAATTATTCTACTCAATTGGATGGCCAGACCGGTGTTAATCCAACCGGTAATACCCCGATTTCAGGTAGGCTCCCTCCGGGAAGCCGATGGGGTGGTCAACATCGTGGAAGGTCTGGTCAAGCAGCGTTGCCTTTCTCCCGGAGCTTTTCAGCACGGAGGCGATGACCCCGAAAAAATCTTCGGCGGTAACCCGGGCGGAGCAGGAGGCCGCCAGCAACAGCCCCCCGGGAGCCACCAGCGGAACGGCCAGGGCATTGATGCGCCGGTAGGCCTGCAGCGCACCGGGAATTTCCTTGTCGCGCTTAGCAAAGCTGGGGGGGTCAACGATGACGAGGTCGAAGGTTTTTCCTTCCTGGCGCAGGCGCTCCAGGGCCAGGAAGGCGTCTTCGGCCAGGGTTTCGTGGCGGTGGTCATTCTCCGGGAAGTTGAGGGCTACGTTGCGCCGGGCCATTTCCAGGGCGGGGGCGCTGATGTCCAGACTGACCACCTTGGTCGCTCCGCCCCCCAGGGCGTGGACGCTGAAGCCGCCGGCGTAGCTGAAAACATCAAGGACGGACTTGCCCCGCGCCAGGGCGCCCACCCGCCGCCGGTTCTCCCGGTGGTCCAGAAAAAAACCGGTCTTGTGCCCGTGTACGACGTTCGCAACAAAGCGGAGGCCGTGTTCCCGGAAGATAATGTCTTCCTGTTCCAGGGTACCCGCCAGCACCTGCCCGTCAGCATACCCCATGGCTGTGGCAGCCTGGGCCACGTTGCGCGCCAGGCGCAGTACGGCCGTGGGTGCTGCGGCCGCTTCCACGATGAGGGGAAGGAGCTCGGGCAGGTAGGGGAACCAGACGGGGGAATACAGCTTAATGACGGCAACCCCGGCGTAGACGTCGGTCACCAGCCCCGGAAAGCCGTCATTCTCTCCGTGGAGCAGCCGGTAACCGTCGGTGTCCGTTTGCAGCAATGCTCTTCTACCTTCCCTGGCCGCCTGCGTCCGCGCCCGGAAAAACGCCGTATTGATTTGTACCGGGCTACCCTGGTGCAGTACCCGGATCCGGATCGGAGAATCGGGATCGTACAGCCCGGCCCCGATGAATTTATTTTTCTTGAAGCTGAAGATAATGGCCAGGTCACCCGCCTTCCCCTCGCCCTTGAGCTTGGCAATCGCTCCGTCAAATAACCAGGGGTGGCCGCTTTTAAGCGCGCGTTCGCCGGCGGCGGTGAGGGTGACGGGGAGACGGTTCATGGTTGAATAGCTAGAAAGATAGAATTATCGATTGACGGGGGTGACGGATGTCGTCTGCCAGGTGGAGAAAGGCAGCCTGAGTAAGGGCATTTAGGGAAGATTCGCGAAAGGTAGTTGGCAACACTGCAGGTTATGATTTGCCCTGCTGAAGTAGGCCCCCGCCCCCGCTAGACCTCCGCCCCCAGCCAGACTTCGCAACCTTCCGTACAATTCTGACAGATGTCGATTTCGGAGCGGCCTTTGAGGAGTTTGGTCCGGAAGTCATCGTACGCGGCACTTTCCCATACCTGGTTGAGGTTGTCGGTCTTTACGTCCCCGAGGCGATGGGTAACGTCCTTATCGAAGCAGCAGGGGGCTACGAGGCCGTCCCAGGTGATCACGCAGCTGTGCCAGAGTTTCCAGCAGTGGTTTTGCAGTTTGTTTTTCTGTCCGTAGGTGCCGTCCGCCTTTTGGTAATACCGGGCGTATTTTTCGTTGCTCGGCATCAGGGGGTTGCCGTGCTCGTAGTCGTAGAGCTGGGCGGTTTTGAACTTCACTTCGTCGATGCCGATGTCATCGGCCAGGCGTACGACGTCTTCCATCTGGTGCTCGTTCGGTTTGACGACCAGAAACTGGAAGATGAGGTGGGGGGTGGGGGAGTTGAGTTCCTTTTTCCACTTCACCAGGTTGCGGGCGCCCTCCAGCACACTTTCCAGTTTGCCCGCCTTGCGGTACTGTTCGTAGACTTCCTGGGTGGTGCCGTCGACGCTGATGATCAGGCGGTCCAGTCCGCTTTCGATGGTTCGTTTGGCGTTGGCATCATTCAGGAAGTGGCCGTTGGTGGAGGTAATGGTGTAGACGCCACGGTCGGCGGCCTCCCGGACCATATCCAGGAAGTCAGGATTGATGTAGGGCTCGCCCTGAAAGTAAAAAATGAGGTAGAGCAGTTGGTCGGCGATATCGTCCATCGTCCGGCGGAAAAAGTCGGCCTTCAGGTTGCCGGTGGGCCGGGTAAACTGGCGCAGGCCGCTGGGGCATTCGGGGCAGCGGAGGTTGCAGGCCGTCGTCGGCTCGAAGGATACGGTAAAGGGCTTGCCCCAGACCACGGGCCGCTGCCACCAGCGGGTAGCGTAGTAGCTGGCGATCACCTTGCCGGCATTCACGACGCGGCGGGGGGTGAGCTTGCGCAGAAAATTGAGGGTGTCTTGTAGGTATAGCTTGGCCATTGGCGTAAAGGTAAGGCGCGGCCGCAGGTGCCAGGCAGGTTTTTCGGGGGCGATGGCGGATACGTCCGGCAAAAGACCGACCTTGTCGGGATGTACCAGTCCCTCAAAAAAATAGTGACCCGGGTCTTACCCGATCGTTTGCTGCGGGCGAATGAGGATCGCCTGCGGCGCCTGATCGCCCTGCGTTATGCCGGCAGCACCTACCGCTGCAACTGCTGTGGTACCGGCCTCTCCCGCTTCGTCACGCTGGCGGGCGGAGATCAGCTCTGCCCCCGCTGCGGCAGCCTGCCCCGGAGCCGCCGGCTCTGGCACCTGCTCAGCGCAGAAATGGACATCTCCGGCCTGGATATCCTGCACTTCAGTCCGCCCCCC
>JAUIIF010000802.1 GCA_030431945.1 Bacteroidia bacterium
TACTGCTTCGACCATTGGGGGAGACTGGATGCAGGTGACTTACGAATTCGTCGCTTCCAGCGCCCGTACCTTCGTCACCTTCAACCTGGGGGGTGACGCGGAAAATACTTTTTTCCTTGACGAGGTTTGCGTGGAAACGGTCTGCGGAACCGACTTTACCGCCCCTGAGGACCAGGAGCCCATCGCTGCCGGCAAGGAAAAATTCCTGGGCAACATTTACGCCGGGCACGCGCTGCCTGATTTTGAAAAGTACTTCAACCAGGTTACCCCTGAGAACTCCGGTAAGTGGGGCTCGGTGGAGACCGAGCGCGACGTATTCAACTGGGCGCAACTCGACGAAGCCCGGCAGTTTGCCCGCGATAATGACTTTCCCTTCCGTTTCCACGTAATGCTCTGGGGTGCCCAGCAACCTACCTGGCTGGAAGCACTATCCCCAGCGGAGCAGGTTGAAGAAATTCGCGAGTGGTTTGAAGCCGTTTCAACCCGTTACAGCGGAGAAGATGCACCGGAATACGTGGAAGTAGTCAACGAGCCACTCAATCAGCCTCCCTTCTACGTGGATGCCCTGAAGTCCCTGAACGAAGAACTCAGTACGGAAGCCTGGGAGTACGACTGGGTCATTAATGCTTTCAAACTGGCCCGCCAGTACTTCCCGGAGGAAACGCAGCTGATGATCAACGAATACGGCCTGGCGAACACCATCGGAACTACCGACACCTACGTTTCTATCGTAGAGCGCCTGCAAGCGGATGATCTTATTGATGCCATCGGTATGCAGGGACATACCTTCAGTACGAAGCTGTACGGAGGATCTTATGAAGATCTGAACAACCTGCTTAGTCGCAACCTCGAGGCCCTGGCCGAGACCGGCTTGCCCATCATGGTAACGGAGATGGACATTGAGGGAAATATGTTCTTCGATAATAACGGACTACCCCAGGATGGGGGGACGCAGGAGCAGAAGGACAGCTTTCAACTCGCAGAGTTCCAGCGGATCTTCGACCTTTACTGGTACCACCCCTCCGTCATCGGCATTACCCTTTGGGGATGGCGTCCCGGCCTGTGGCAGAACGACGCTGAAGCCTACCTGATCGACCCCTGTACCGGTCAGCCCCGCCCTGCACTGGATTACCTGAACTCCGCCATCCGGGCTTCTAACCCAATGGTCGAATTACCCACCAATGTGCTGGACGTAGACCAAAACCGGTTCACCTTCCGTGTTTATCCGACCGTAGCGACGAATGAACTGACCCTGGAAGGAATACCTGCCAATAGCGGGCCCATCCGGATTTTCACCCTCAACGGCCAACTTGTACAGTCCGTAGATCGCGCGCTGGTGCAAGGGGACCTGCTGACGATAAGCCTGACCAATCTGCCCGCCGGCCTGTACATCGTTCAGAGCGGTCGTGGCGCGCAGAAATTCATCAAGCAGTAATTGTAGGTTTTTCCGGTAACTGATCCGGGAAACTCTTGGATTAACCCCGAAATTCCGACTTCTTTCCTTACCGGGTATAGAAGTCGGAATTTCGGTTTTTTATTTAGTCAATAACTTGATCAGGCAGGTCAGCGCCTGCCTTGAAGGATTTACCGCCTCCACCTGCGGCCGCGCCCTCATTCCACTTTCCTTCAGGGCGCGAACGCAGGTGCAAAAAAGTAACGAGTGCGGGGTAGGGGAGCGAGTCCGCTTAGTAAGTCCTGGGCTTTCGCCCGTCGCTCCGGCAGGAGCACTAAGCCTTAGCGGCGATCGGTGCTTTCTTGCTCCGTCCCCAGGCCACGAATGCCGCCATCCCCATCAGGACAACGTTCATGCCGATGGCGGAGAATTCCCCCCTGGAGGCGTGGAAACCAGCTGCCAGTACCATTACGACGATGAGTCCGTAGGCCGCCCAAACGGTCAGGAAAGGTTTGATGCGCAGGATGGAGGGCAGCAATAAGCCCACGCCCCCGAGGAGTTCG
>JAUIIF010000803.1 GCA_030431945.1 Bacteroidia bacterium
GGCATTGACTTTCCGGGCGAAATCAGTGGGTTTATTCCCGACGTAGAATTCGTAACGGAAAATGAAAAAACGGATCGGTGGCGGGCCATTTGGTACCGCTCGCTGGCCATCGGCCAGGGCCAGTATGAACTGACCAGTCTGCAAATTGCGAATTTCATCGCCGCCATTGCCAACCGTGGTTACTGGTACACACCACACCTCGTCAAGCAGGTCGAGGAAGGCAACGAGGCGATTGAACGGCCCGTAAAAGTAGAACGGCACAATATTGACATTGACCGCGAGCACTTCGAAGTCGTGGTGGAAGGGATGCGACAGACCGTCACCAACGGTACGGCACGTTGGGCCCAGACGCCAGGCATTGACATTTGTGGTAAAACCGGCACCGTGCAAAACCGCAAAGGAAAAGACCACTCGGTGTTTACCGCTTTTGCCCCGCAGCACAATCCTGAAATTGCGATCCTTGTTTACATTGAAAACGGTGGATACGGTGGCTCCATCGCGGCACCAATTGCCAGCCTGATGGTAGAGCGGTACCTGAAGGGTAACATCGCCCCGAACCGAAAATGGCTGGAGCAACGGATGCTTGATACGGACATGACTAAGCGGGGAGAATCGTCTATCCGGGAAGTGAAATAGCCAAAAGGGGGAGCTGACCGTCGGGAAACCCACCAGGCCAAAAGACCAATAACCCCAGAGATCAGCCCATCCTGACAACCTGCGTTAAAATGCCGTGTTAGCCTAACGATCATTGTTTCACTTCTATTAAACGTAGTATTCACCTTGGGTAAGAAAGATCGTCGCAAAAAGAAAAATCTGGCGCCGGAAGCAGCGGCAGGTGCGCCCGTCAGCAACTCCTCCCGCTTCCAGTTTTTCCTCTGGATTTGTTCCTTCTTTTTCTTTGCTGCCCTGCTGTTACGTACGGACGTCATTACCGTCTGGCCGGGCGCCGAAGGCTACTCCCTGGACTACGCCCTGAGCAGCGAGCGCGGCGGCGCCATGTTGTCCTTTATCTACGGGTTACTTTTTCCACTGGGCGAGGGCATTGATGAAACCACCGAGGCCATCTGGCTATTCCCCCGGCTGCTCTCTGCAGGTGCTGTTTTACTCACCGGTTTTTTCACCTACCGCTACGCCGGCAAGCTGTTTGGTAAGGAAGCCATTGGCCTTGGCCTCCTGGCGGCGGGTGCCTCTTTATTCCTGCCCTTTTTCGGGAAGGTAGCCACCCCTGACGCCCTGGCCTTACTCGGCCAGGCGGGCTTTTTCTGGACCATCCTCCTGGCGGGTGCCGACCGGGAACAGAATTACCTGCTGCCGGCGGGGATCTTCCTCCTGGTGGGCGGCATTGCCGCCCCACTGTCCACCCTGGTCTTCGGTATGGCGACCATCCTGACCGGCCGGGTACTCATGGGCGGCGGTAAACAGTGGATGACTTTGCTGTCGCTATTGTCCCTGCCGCTCGTCGTCCTGCTGTTGCAGGGCAACCAGGGCATTCGCAGCTACTGGTTCTGGGGGGCACAACCTTTCGCTTACGCAAAGTGGCTGGGTTATTCGCTGCTGGGGCTGGCCCCGCTCTCTGGCTGGTTATTGGGGGGCGTGCGCGACCTGGTGTATAAAATTCAGCGGGGAGAACAGATGAGCCGACTCTTAGGTGCCGGTCTCGCCATTGCCTTCGTCACCCAGTCGCTGGTGTTCCCTTTGATCCTCGCCCTCCTCTCCGGAAAACAAATGCAACTGTACTTCCGGGAAAAGAATTACCCCTGGAACGACTGGGTACGTAGCGGTGCCACGCTGCACCTCGTCGTCGCTTTCCTCGGGGTGGTCTACGCGCTGGCCACCATTGGCATCACCTTCCCCGGGCCCGGTTTCCGGGCCGCCCTGGGGATGTGCGCGGCTTACTGGATGTTCTCCCTCTTCGGCGTACTGGGGCTGTATGGTCAGCGGCGCGACTTTGC
>JAUIIF010000804.1 GCA_030431945.1 Bacteroidia bacterium
TCGGTACCTCGCCCTTGGTGACAGCTACACAATTGGTACCGCTGTGCGCGAAGAACAACGCTGGCCCTATCTACTCAGTCAACAACTCGAAGCAGCAAACACCGACCCGGCCAACCCGGAAATCGACCTGGACATCGTGGCGGTCAACGGCTGGACGACCCGTGACCTGATCAACGGCATCCAGGCCCGGCAGCAGCAACTGCTGCCGGAATACGATCTGGTCTCCCTGCTCATCGGCGTCAACAACCAGTACCAGGGCCTGCCACTGGAAACTTATCGCACCGAATTTACCGAACTACTTCAAACGGCCATCCGCTACGCCGGTGGCGATACCAGCCGCGTTTTTGTCGTTTCTATTCCCGATTATGCCTTTACCCCCTTCGGAGGCGGCCGCCAGGACATTACGGATGAGTTGGTCGAATTCAACGCAGCGGGGAAAGACATTGCCGGCCAGTTCAACGTCCCCTTTCTCAACATTACCCCGATTTCACAGCAGGCGGAGGCCGACCCCGAACTCGTCGCTTCGGACGATCTGCACCCCAGCGGCAAACAGTACGGGCGGTGGGTCAACGAGGTTATTCTCGAAAGGGTACTGGACATCGTCACCCCCAACTAAAGACCTGCACTGACCGGCCGGAGCCGCGTTAGTGAAGCACCGCAGCTTCCCGCTTAACGCCGGGATACACTTTCAGGGCTGCCTCCAGGCAGTCCATCGCTTTTTCGAGGTCATCGACGTTCAGGACGTAAGCAATCCGGCATTCCTGCCTGCCCAACCCGGGGGTAGCGTAGAAGCCCGGCCCGGGAGACAGCATGACGGTAGCTCCCTGGTATTCAAAATCTTCCAGGAGCCAGCGACAGAAATCCTCACTGTCGTGAATCGGGAAGCGGGCAAAGCAGTAAAAGGCACCCCCCGGGGAGTAACTGAACACTCCGGGCATCGCCTGTAAACGGCGGTAGACGGTATCGCGCCGGTTCCGGTAATCCTCCTTTACGCCTTCGAGGTAAGCACTGTCATCCTGCAGCATGCATTCGGAGAGCATTTGCCCCAGGCCGGGAGGGCTCAGCCGCAGTTTCGCAAAACGGTCTACTCCCGCCAGGATGTCCAGGTTACGGCACACAAGTGCCCCTACCCTGGCCCCCGTAGCGCTGTAACGCTTGGATACGGAATCAATGACAATCGCATGTTCCTCCAGTCCGGGTATTTGCAGAACCGAGCGCAAGGGTTGGTCGTAGGCGAACTCGCGGTACACCTCATCAACGCATAAAAATAAATCGTGGTCCTTGACGATGCTGGCCAGACTGGCCATCTCTTCATCCGTATAACAGGCACCCGTCGGGTTGTTCGGACTGGTAATCATGATCGCCCGGGTCCGGTTCGTAATTTTATTGGCGAAGGCTTCGGGGCTGGGCAGGCTGAAACCATCTTCGATATTGCTGGTGATGGCCACTACCCGGACATCGGCAATGTGGGCATACCCATTATAATTGGCGTAAAACGGTTCCGGGATGATAATTTCGTCGCCCGGATCCAGGCAGGAAAGCATAAAGAAGAGAATCGCCTCTGACCCGCCGGTAGTCACCATGATATTGTCGGCAGAAAGCGCCACGTCAAAGCGGGCGTAGTATTCCGTAAGTGCCTGGCGGTACGTCGAAATCCCGTTGCTGGGGCTGTACTCCAACACGTCCCAGTCGAGTTCGCGAAACCGGGCCACTGCACTGGGGTGCGTTTTGATATCGGGTTGGCCGATGTTAAGATGGTAAACGTGCCGTCCTGCTGCCTTGGCCTTGTCGGCGATCGGAATCAGTTTACGGAAGGGGGATAAAGGAACCGTTTCGGAGCGGTGAGATACTCTTGGCATGGCGCCATCTTTTGGGGTGAAGACGCAAAGGTACTACCTGTTTTAACGGGTTTAGTGGTATAACCGAACCTTAGTTACGACGCGGAAGCCCCC
>JAUIIF010000101.1 GCA_030431945.1 Bacteroidia bacterium
TGCACCTCGGCCTGGGGACTTTCCGGGACATCGAGGTCGAAGATCTCTCAAAGCACAAGATGGACGCAGAGTACTTCCGCGTGGAACAGGAAGCCTGTGACATCGTCAACGCTACCAAAGTAGACGGTGGCAAGGTTTGTGCCATCGGTACTACCGCCATCCGTGCCTGTGAAAACAGTGTCAGTGCCGAGCGCCTGCTGGCGCCCAATGAAGGCTGGACGAATAAGTTCATCTTCCCTCCCTACGACTTTCATATTCCTGATCACCTGCTGACCAACTTCCACCTGCCCAAGAGCAGCCTCTTCATCACGACCTGTGCCTTCGGCGGTATCGAGCTGATCCTGGAAGCTTACGCGCACGCGCAGAAAGAAAAGTACCGCTTCTTCGCCTACGGAGATGCGATGCTGATCATTTAAGCTGCGGTAAGCACTTAGTGACAAAGCCCGGATTGAGCCACTCGATCCGGGCTTTGTCTTTGTGAAAAGTGCCATTTTCGAACATCAGGGGGCGGCAACGGGGTTATATTAATAAAAAAACCATGTCAACCCCCAAAAATCTATCCCAACAGGACGCCATTCAGAAAATCCAGGAACTCGCCAGCAGCGGCAGTTTCGTGATGCTGTGTACCCGCCTCGGCCACCAGCCCTTCAATACCTGCCCCATGACGGTGCAACAGGTAGCGGATAATGGTACCTTCTGGTTTTTCAGTGCCAAAAACAGCGATCACAACCAGGACATTGCCCGCGATCCACGAACCCAGGTACTCCTCAGCGACCCGGGGAGCAGCGATTACCTCAGTCTGTTTGGTCATGCAGCTATCGTGAATGACCGCACCAAAGCGGAGGAGCTGTGGACCGCAACGGACAAAGCCTGGTTTGAAAACGGTATCGATGATGAGAACTTCAGCCTGGTAAAATTCACCCCCTCGGAAGGGCAGTACTGGGATACCAAATCCAATAAAATGGTCACTATGTTCAAGCTGGCCGCTTCGGTAATCACCGGCAACAAAGCGGAAATCGGAGAGACCGGATCCCTGTCCCTGTAAGCTGAAACTTTAACTAAAATTGGCTGAAAAAAGAGGCTCCGCAAAATGACATTTGGTCGTGCTGAACGTTTTAGTAAGCATGAATCAAAACCGCGTTGGTTTTGGTAAATCATAAAACTTGAAAACGAAGTCTGAAAAAAGAAACGAAGCCCGTAAAAACGCCGAATCCGTCAAAGCTGCCCGTAAAGCTCAGCGACAGACCAAAGGCGCCGTTAGCCCAACCTCTAACGTAAAGAAAGGCAAAAGCGTTATCCCTCAGGGTAAAGCGAAAGCTAAGCGCTAGACAAGATTTAGGCTAAATGTAGGTCCCTGTTCAACCTTGTGTTGGGCAGGGACTTTTGTTTTGGTGGTAGCCCGGGAGGGAATCGAACCCCCAGCTCCTGAGCCAAATTCAGGGATATTTGCCGTTATACGACCGGGCAGTAGTGCGGTGGGAACACTGCGGAATCAGTTAGCGCAACCCTTACCGTACCAGGTGAAAAATAGTGCCGCCACACGAGCATCCCCGGGCAGCAGCACCATTGATCTGGCACACCTTTCCTAGCTATTGCTCAGCCAACCTGATTACGCGTAGTGTGGACAAAAGGAGTCGAACCTTTACCTCCGGGTTTTCAAGCCGGCGCTCTGCCAGTTGAGCTATGTCCGCAGTACCCCGAAAAGGAGTCGAACCTTTACTGTACCGGTGCTGAGCCGGACGCCTCTGCCGTTGGGCTATCGGGGTAGGGTAGGGGCTGCGGCAGTGCCGCAGCGAGCGTAATTATGTCGGTGGCTACTGCCTGTTGATCAGCAAAAAAAATGCCAGGTCGGTCGCAGGGTACCGCACAGAACCTGGTTGCTTGGCGCCGTGACGGTCCGGAGCCAGGACCGGGGAATTACCCCGGCAGGGCGGTCGCTTTACGCAGGGGAGTGAGCCAAGACGAAACTTGACGGACCAACAATAAATTTAGGTCAATATGTGTACCGTACGGAGTCTTTCCAGCAACCCCGTTCCGTTGAGCGGGGGCTAGCTGAAAAGCAAGGGCCGGGGGCGTAGTGCTGAATATGGTTCAGCCGCAGCCGGTTGTCGGAAGGCGCGTTGCATGGTGGAAATGTTTAGGGCCGGAAGTGGCTTGCCCGGAGATAATGACCCGGGCCCCGGGAAAAGTTGCAGGCAGTACTAAAAAAGCAATTTTGGCGCGGCCGCGGGTGCGGACCGGGGATTTAAAAGCAGTGAATGCCAGGGCCGATTACCCCTCCGCTGCTCCTTGTCCTGTTCTTTGCACCGGCGGCCGCGCCCGCTCAACCAGCTCAGGAATGAGGGCAAACCTTACGGGGGGGCTTTAGTCCGGCCCCGCGTTTTGGCCGTAGACCCTTTTGCGCCAGGGGTCGGGACGTAAATACACGCCGTAATGTGCGAAGCAGGTCACGGTGCTTTCGCCTCACCCGGCGAGCGGCTCGTTTTTTCAATTGCCCGGTCTCCGGCACCAACGGGTCCGTTTTTTCTCCCTTACTTTTTGTACTTTGGCGCACTAATGCTTAAACGATCAGATTATGTCTGCTGACCAGCGCCCCTGGCTTGCTCAATACCCTTCCGGAATCCCTGCTAACGTGGATACCGAAGCTTTTACTACCCTCAAGGACCTGGTTCAGGAGGCAATGCAGAAGTTTGCCAAGAAGCCGGCTTTTATCTGTATGGGCAAGCAGATGACGTACGCAGAGCTCGACCGCCAGAGCACCGCTTTCGGCGCTTACCTGCACTACCGGGGCTTACAGCCGGGGGATCGTGTTGCCCTGATGATGCCCAACTTGCTGCAGTACCCTATTGCACTGTTTGGCCTGTTAAAGGCCGGCCTGGTGATCGTCAATACCAACCCGTTGTACACGCCCCGGGAGATGAAGCACCAGTTCAACGATGCCGAAGTGACGGCCGTGGTAATTTGTGAAAACTTCGCGAGCAGCCTGGAGGAAATTATCGGGGATACGAAGGTCAAAACCGTTATTACGACCAGCATCGGAGAACTGCTGGGGGCGATCAAAGGGGGGATCACCAACTTCGTCGTGCGTAACGTGAAGAAGATGGTCCCGAAGTACAACCTGCCGGGGGCAGTGACCTTCAAAAAGGCCCTTACCGAAGGTGCCGGTCATCCCTTACCCGAATTTACCGGCAAAAAGGATGACACGATTGCGCTGCAGTACACCGGAGGTACTACCGGCGTCTCGAAAGGCGCTATGCTGACCAATGGCAACCTGGTGGCCAATGCCCTGCAATCCAAAGCCTGGATGACCCAAAAACTGGAAGAAGGTGGTAATAAGCGCATGCTTTGTCCGTTGCCGATGTACCATATTTTTGCCTTCACCGTAAACGCCGTAGCCATTTTTGCCCACGGTGTCTGCAATGTGCTCATTACCAATCCCCGCGACCTGTCTACCATTGTGGATGCCTTTAAGGACAACAAAATTGGGGGGATGACCGGTGTGAACACCCTGTTTAACGGTCTGATCAATCACGGCCCCTTTAAAGCACTCGATTTCCGCCACTTGGAAATCACGGTTGGTGGCGGCATGGCCGTTCAGCGCCCCGTAGCGGAGGCGTGGCAGAAGCTTACGGGGGTACCGCTCAGCGAAGGTTACGGGCTTACCGAGAGCAGCCCTTCTGCGTGCATGAACCCGCTGAATGAAAACCTGCGCATTGGTACCATTGGTGTCCCCTTGCCCAGTACGCTGATGCGGGTCTGGAATGAAGAGGAGAATCGGGTAGCTACCGCAGAGGAGCGCGGGGAGATTCAGATCAAAGGCCCGCAGGTGATGAAAGGTTACCTCAATCGGCCGGCGGAAACGGCGGAGGTCATGATGGACGGCTGGCTGCGAACCGGAGACATCGGCATGATGAGTGAGGATGGGTTCTTCCGGATTGTGGACCGCAAGAAGGATATGATACTGGTATCCGGCTTTAACGTTTTCCCCAATGAAGTGGAAGACGTAATTGCGGCGCATCCCAAAGTGCTCGAAGTTGCGGCGATCGGCATCCCGAGCGAAAAATCCGGCGAAGTCGTCAAGGTTTTTGTCGTGAAAAAGGATAAGTCGTTGACGGAAGCTGAAGTCATTGAGTACGCCCGTGAAAACCTTACGGGGTACAAGGTGCCTAAAACAGTCGAATTCCGCGAGGACTTGCCCAAGAGCAATGTCGGTAAAATTATCCGTCGGCACCTGAGGGAGGAGTAGCCTGCGACTGCCCCGGTAGTTAGCGGAGCGGGACGTGCACAAGCACTCGCCCATTTGCTGATGCGCGTACTAAGTGTTGGTTCCGGTCAGCCGCCCGGAAACGAAGCCTGGCAGCAGCTCGGCTTTCATTACAGCTTTCCTTCCCGGGGGGGGCAGCTCGTCGATTTTCCCCCGTCACGGTTATTAAGGTAGTTGTCGCGCTCGGTGACCGAGGCGAACTGATGCCGTTTGGTACAACGGTGTGTGGCTACCCTTAAAGATGTTTTTGCCATCCGATTCTGCGGGCGGGGTGGCCCGCTTATTTCCGGTGTTTTGGCCGACTGTCCCATGGTGAAACCAATGGCCTTCCTGACAGAAGGGTAGTAAGCCCCGCCCGCTATACAAGGAGGCGCTCCGGCCCTTAGCAAAGGCCTGACTTTATAACTGCTGCGCCTTTCCGTTTTACGCACCCAGGCTGCTGTGACTGTGCCGGCTTAAGCGCCTTAGCCAAAACACAGCAACCCGACCACTCCTCCTGGGAATGATCGGGTTGCTGAAAGCGATAAAGCAATGCTTACTTAATGCGACGCTCCTTGATGCGGGCCTTCTTACCAACGCGGTCACGCAGGTAGAAGAGGCGGCTGCGCCGCACCTTGCCGTGCTTGACGATGGTAACACCGTCGATGTTAGGGGAGGCCATCGGGAAAATACGCTCTACGCCAACGCCGTTGGAGATTTTACGTACGGTAAAAGTCTTGGTCAGACCATCACCTTTAATCTGGATGACATCACCACGGAACTGCTGGATCCGGGACTTGTCGCCCTCAGTAATTCGGTAGTCGACCACAACGGTATCACCGGCGCGGAAAGCCGGTAAATCGGTCTGCTTGCTTACTTGCTCGTGAATGAAGGAAATAGCGTCCATGGCTGGTATAATTTTAAAATCGCTTCTTGCGGCCCGCAAAGGTAAAGCTTTCTTTTTGCTTGGACAAGCGCACGGCGAGAAATTGTTTATGCCGGGCGCTTAACCGGAGCGGGCAGGCTGCATCAGGAGGAGCGGGTCGCGCTGGCAGCTTCCTGCTTCTTTCTCCATGATTTCATAGAGGAAAGCAATACCACGGCTTTCTGGGAGGCAGACCCAAGAAAAAAACCTAACTTTTGCCTTTACTTAAGCTAAGGCCTGATTCATGCTGCGTCATCTGTTACTTCTAGGTTGCCTGATTGGTCTATTCTTCTTGCCGGCAAGCACGTTGGCACAGGTGGATAGCCTGGAAGCCGTAGTGGCGGCCCCCGCTAATGACACTGCTGACTTGCAGGCCCTGTACGCCCTGGTGCGGGTTAATCTGGGGACGAACCCGGCCGGCGCCATGCAGCACGCCCGTCACCTGGCCAGCCGCGCAGCAACCCGCAACCAGGTACACTGGAGTGCCTTGGGGTACCGTACGGTAGGTACGCTGCACTGGCTCAATGCCGCGCACGATTCTTCCCGCTATTACAACGAGTTGGCCCTCACGATGCTCGGCGTGCCGGAAAACGACCCACGGGTGGGGGTCGGCATCCTGGTTAATCTGGGCAGTTATTATACCCTGCACGAAAAGTATGACGAAGCTGCCGGTTACTTTTCACGGGCTTACGAGTTGGTGCAAAGCAGCGGCTACGACCGCGACCTCCCCAAAATTCTGAACAACCTGGGCGTGCTGTTTAAGCGTTTGGGCCGTAACCGGTCTGCCCTCCGCACCTATGAACGTGCGCTGTTGCTCAAGGAGCAGGACCGGGATACGGTCGGCATCGCCAATACCTTACTTAATCTGGGCCGGGTACGATTGGAATTGAATGAGGTGGACAAAGCCCTGGCGGATTTTGACCGGGCTTCCGATTTTTACCGGGCCAGCGGGCGGGAAGGCGAGGTGGCGGCGGTGGAGTTAAGTCGGGGAGTGGCTTACTACGAGCGCGAAGAATTTGACTTGGCCCAGCGCACGATCAGTGCGGCCCTGGCGCTGCCGGACGTAGAAGTTGAAGATTACGTGCGGGCCAACGCGTTGCTGGTGCTGGCGGACGTTGCCCGCAGAAACGGCGCGGCAGAAACGGCGCTCCTGCATTTGCGGGCGGGGTACCCCCTGGCGGAAGCTGCGGGCATCAATGGCTTGCTGACCAATTACGAACGCTCCTTCGGACATACCTACCGATTACTGGACCGCGAGGAAGAAGCCTCCGCGCATTTTGCGGTTTTCGCCCAGTCAATTGACGGCGTTCACGAGAAGCAGCAGCTGGATGTTTATGAGGAAACCGTCAGTGAATTTCAGGCGCAACTGCGGGAGTCTGAAATTGAACGGCAACAACTGGTCATTAGCCGGCAGCAGCAACGTCAACAACTGATGGGGCTGGGCCTGGCATTTCTCGGCCTGCTCGCTACCGGCATTTGGTTGCTCCTGCGTTCGCGCCTGAACGTTCAGCGTAGTGAAGCCCGGAGAAAGGAAACGGAGCGGCAAGCGGAACTGGCGGCCCTGAGCCGGGAAGCAGAACTGAATGGCCTGCGGGCAATGATTGAGGGGCAGGAGGTCGAACGTAAACGGGTCGCTAAAGACCTGCACGATGGCCTCGGTGGCCTGCTGGCCACCGTAAAAGCCCGGCTCTCCGCCGAAGCGCCAGGTGCCAGCGGCTCCAACCAGCTGCTGGACCGTGCCTGTACCGAAGTCCGCCGCATCGCCCACAACATGATGCCCCAAACCCTGGCCCTCTCCGGCCTCACCGGATCCGTCCGCGACATCGTCAGCCAGCTGAACCAGCGGGGACTGGATACCGAGCTGGAAATTATTGGGCAGCCGGACTTGCGACTGAACGAAGATGGACAATCCATGCTGCTCCGTATCCTTCAGGAACTAAGCCATAACGTGATCAAGCACGCCGGGGCCAAAAAACTGTTTGTCCAATTACTGGATCAGCCGAACCAGCTTCTCCTTACCGTGGAGGATGACGGCGTGGGTTTTGATCCCGAACAAGTCCGTACCGAAGCTACGGGCATCGGCCTGGCTAATATTGACAGTCGGGTCGCCTATCTTGGCGGTGAATTGCAGTACGACAGCAGCCCCGGCCACGGCACGACGATTACCCTGACCATCCCCCTTCATTAAAACCCAGCGGGCACGCGCGCTGAGTTTAAGACCCACTTGTACCTATGACCCACCTTGCTATTGTTGACGACCATTCCATTGTGCTTCAGGGGCTCGAGTTGATGTTGCAGGATGCGCCGGACCTGAGTCTTACCGGTCTGTATCAGAATGGGGAACAGCTGCTGGCGGCCCTGCAGCGCGGCGAACCGATCAATACCATACTAATGGACATTCACATGCCCGAAATAAACGGCGTTGAATTGTGTAAAATGGTAAAACGGGATTACCCTTCCGTGGCCGTTATCGGCCTGTCCATGGTCAGTGAGATCAGCCTGGTCCGGCTGATGCTCAAGAACGGTGCCAGCGGTTACCTGCACAAAAATGCGGGCAAAGAGGAGGTTTTGCTGGCGCTGGACCGCGTCCGCCGTGGCAAGAAATACTTCAGCGAAGAAATCAATGACATGTTGATCGAGGGCGTGAGCAGGGGCGAAAAGACCAATCGGCGCAGTCCCTTCCCGCGCCTGAGCCGGCGGGAGAAAGACGTACTGCGCCTCATTGTGGATGAACACACCACTCAGGAGATTGCCGATAAACTTTTCATCAGTTTCGGTACGGTGGAGACCCACCGGCGGAATATTCTCTCCAAGCTGGGCGCCAGGAACACCGCCGGGCTGGTGCGGATCACCCTGGAATACCGGTTGCTGGAAGAATAGGCAGGGTTTTCGCAGGTACCCCGCAGTCCACTAATTTCTTAGCTGGACAAAAAGAATTCTGCAAACCAAACGACAATAAAGATGGCCAGGAAATTGACCAGGTCGTTCGTCATCCAGCGGTAACCACTTGCCAGGATACCCTGTTGCCCGGGGGTGTCGGCAAAGGCCCCCGTTTCCGGATCCTGAAATTTGGCCTGCAACAGCGCTCCGAGAGCGCTGTCCAGCAGCATACCGAAGAAGCCGGCCAACACGACGATGGTAAAACTCCCTGGTAGATGGTAAGGTAGCAGCCACCAGCAGGCGCCGGCAATGAACACCGCGCCGGCCAGGCCGGCCACCGTTCCCGGCAGGCTTACGCCGCCGGACAAACCTGCGGGTACCTTTTTCCAGGTCACCAGGTCAAACGTCGGCCACCGGAAATACTGGCCAATCTCGGAAGACCAGGTATCGGCAGTTGCCACTGCCGCAGCGACGAGCAGGAGGTGCTCCCAGGGATAGTGATAATCGTACAGGCAGGTGTCACAGGACTGGATGAACCGGGCACCGAGCAACCCATACACCGCGCCGTTGGCCAAAACCTGGGTGGCGTCCCGGGCTTGCTTGTGTTTTCCGTCACCGGCAGCGGTAGTGCTGGGGAAGAGCCGGCCGATCAGCGAACTGGAAAGCAGAAACAGGAATAAAGGCAGAAGCCACCAGAAAGACTTGGTGCCCAGCACAACGATAATTCCCAGGAAAGTGGCTGTTATTGCCCCGCCCGCCGTCAGGCTCCGGCGGTTGACCATGATCACCGAAAAAACAGTGCCGCCTAGCAGTAGTGGGATCAGTAAAGCGTACTGTCCGGGCTCTACTGCAGACCACAGCCAGGCCGTCAGGAGTGGAACGATCAGGTTGTCGAGCCCCCGGGAGCCGAGGCTTTCCCCGGCAGTGAGGAGGAGGGCCATACCGATGATGCCCGGCCAGCCGATCAGTTGGACCACGGAAAGAAACTGCTGCGGCGCCTCCGGTGCCGGGGAGAGTTGGGTCGGGACGGTGAACAGGAGCGCCAGCAATATAAAAGTCCCGGCAAACGCGAGGTTGCCGATGAGTGATTTGGGGTCTCCGGTCAGGTTGTAAGTGCTGCGGGCGTAGAGCTTGCCGGCAACGGTTGCGGCCGGGTCACAGATCGCGAGTACCCACATGGCAAAGGCGATGACCGGCCGTGGCGTGGGGCTGAGGAGTAAGATCAGGAAAGCCAGGGGAAGCCAGGCAATTCCCCAGGCGCGCCGTCCGGACTCCTCCCGCATCAGCTGGTTGGTCTGAATCAGGACCAGGAGTAAAAGTGCTGCTCCGCCAACGATCCAGGTGAGGAGGGAACGGTCAATAGTCAGGCTGGCCATGGCACAGGCGCCAACGGCGGTAACGTGGAGCACTTTGCGGGCGATCCAGTACGGTAACCAGTCCCGGCGGGCTGCTAATTCGGTCAGCAGGGTGGTAAGAAGAACAACCAGAGCGAGGAAATACAGCACGGGGCGTAAGATAGTATTTGCCTGGTGCTATCGCGCTCCTTATTTGCTTTTCGCGATAATTTTCTGCTCGTTATTTGATTCGTAGATGCAGTAGGCATCGTACTTGGCACGATCGGTCTCCGCCCAGATGTCCTTACCGATATCACAGACTTTAATCATTTCATCGTAGAGAAGGTTACCGATGTCAATCCGGTTTTCAACGGCAATGTCGCGGTCTGCCACCTTATCCTGTTGTACGTTCATGGCCAGTTCAAAAGCCTTGCAGGCATCGGCCAGCTTTTTCAGGTGCGTTTCACTGAGGCCGGTGTCGGCCAGAAAATCCCATTGTGCCCGGGCAACCCGGATGACCCGCCGGCCGCAAAAGAGCAATTGTGCGTCCGTCATGTCACCGATTTTGCTGGTGCCGAATTTTCGGTAGCGCCCAGTCCGGTTGCTGAATTTCATCCTTACCCTGGTCATAATTGACCGGATGGCGTGCTTTACCTTTTCGGCAGCTTCGTACTTTTTGTCGGTCACAATCATCTGGTCGCCGAGCAATTCGTCATCATCCGGTACTGCCATGAATTTCTGACAACGATCATGAAAACCCTTTAGTCGCCGTCCGTCGTATTCATAGTCTTTAAAAAGGGCCAGGTCCCTTTTGGCTAAGCGAATCGCATCCGTACACATCTGATACAAATCAGCATCCGGGAAATTGTACTTACGGTTGACTTTCTGTTTTTTCTTCATGGTTCAGTAAAGGGTAGATGCTGACAAATGTAGGTAGTTTTGCGTTGTGAAACAAATTGTGGGGCGTTGCCGGAGTAACGCTGCAGGCGTGGTTATTATCCGCGACGCTGGCCACCGCG
>JAUIIF010000102.1 GCA_030431945.1 Bacteroidia bacterium
TTTGGAAGCAACTTCCTTAACCATCTGGGCGCCCATGTTGGCGACCGGGTCTTCCAGCTCAATTTCCTTAGCAACGGTCACCCCGTCCTTCGTCACCTGGGGCGCACCGAAAGATTTCTGAATGACGACGTTACGGCCCTTTGGGCCCAGGGTTACCTTCACTGCGTTAGCGAGGGCGTCTACACCGGCGTGGAGCTTCTCCCGCGCGGTTCTGTTAAAGCTAATTTCCTTAGCCATAGTTGTATTGATTTTTTAAGGTTTAGAGTAGATAAATATGCAAAGGGACCTAAAGTCTGCCGGCACCAGCAAAACGGCCATTTTCGCCGTCACCGTTGCCGCAGTTTTCCTTTACTCTACAATGACGAGAATGTCATCTTCCCGCATGATCAGGTAATCCTGACCCTGGAGGTTAACTTCCTGGCCTGCGTACTTGCCGTACAGGACAATATCTCCTACGGCTACCGTCATCAGGTTGCCGTCTTTGCCGGGGCCTACTGCGATAACTTCGCCACGCTGAGGCTTCTCCTTGGCAGTGTCAGGAATAATAATACCTCCGCTGGTTTTTTCTTCGGCGGGGGCGGGTTTCACCACGACGCGATCGTTGATCGGCTTCATGTGCAGTATGTTTTGGTTACTAATTTATTGTGCAGTTTGATCGACTTCTGCTGGGCAAAAGCCGGACGAAGGCACCCTGCGGCGGCTTCGTACCTAAGCGTACTGCGAAGGTCGTGCCACAGTTGGCATACCGTCATTCTGTCAGTGCATTTTTGGCGGAGCTGCCGTTTATACCCGTCATTCGTTCAGGTGGCGCGGCCGCAGGTGCAGGGGAAGGAAGAACGGGGCCGGCCAGGCAGCGCTTTGCGCAGTCCCGCTTCCTGCCGTTGGTGCTCCCGCTAAGTTGCTTTGCACCTGCGGCCGCGCCTCTTCCGTCAGCCTGGTTCCGGTGGGATGGTTGGCTCGGACAACAGGGGCGCAGCCCGCTGCAGGGCAAGAAAATAAAAGCGGGAGCAAGGAATTTTTTCCCTGCTCCCGCTCAGCCTTTACCGGATCAGTTGCCGCAGGATCAGCGGAAAATGACCCTGAAGGTTTGCCCTTCCCGGGCCGGCTCCCGTACGATCAGGAAGTAGATGCCCGCAGGTAGTCCGTGCCCGTTGATGGTTGCCTCTGCCCCCCGTACGGCAGCGCGGCGCAGCGTTGCGCCCGCTGCGGAAGTCAGCAGGTATTCCGTGCCCTCCGCTACGCCGGAGAGGCGGACGGTACGATTGGTCACTTGGGTTACGGTAGGTTGCTGATTGCTGGGCAGCTCCACGACCACCAGGGGGCTGTACGCAACTGCGCCATCCCGGTCAACCATCCGCAGACGGTAAGTATTAGGACCCGGAGTCGCCGTAGCGTCAGTAAAGCGGTAAGTTCTGGCCACCGTACTGTTGCCCGCAGCGGCAACGGTGCCGAGCAGGGAAAACTGACCGGTGGACGTCTGCCGTTCCACTTCAAAACGAGCAGAACCGGCTTCCGTGCTCGTTTGCCACTGCAAGTGTATTTCTTTCGCTGCCGGCTGGCCGGTAAAACTGAGCAACGTAACGGGCAGCGGCATGCCGAGGTTAAGTCCGACCACCACCGGGTTGTGATCGCTGAAGCGGTAAAAGTCAGCAGCGTACAGGGCCGGATTATTGAACCGTGTATCGTAATCGAGGGCCGTAGGCTCTTCGGCGTTGACGGCCCACGGAACGGCGCCGGTGATTTTGCCCGCCAGGGTGGGGGAGGCCAGCGCATGATCCAGACTGCCCCAGGCCCCCCGGAAAACGTAAGAGGCATTGCTTCCGCAGGGGAAGCTGCCGGCACCGGCGTTGTCGCGGACCGTATTCGACCAGCCGGCATCGGTAAAGATCGTCACCGGACTTTCTTCACTGTAGGCATTCAGGTCACCGATGACCAGTTGATCCGTGATGCCCGTACCCGTCGGGTCGTCGTTGGTCAGCCAGTCAAGGATCGTGGTGGCTGCCGCCAGGCGGGTACCGTTACAGCTGCCGGCACCGCCGGTATCGTCATCACCCGCTCCACAGGATCCACCTTTGCTTTTCCAGTGGTTGACGCAGACGGTCACCTGCTGGCCAAAGTTCATGTTCCCCGGTTCAATGACCCGGAAGGTCTGGGCCAGTGGGATACGGTTGCTGGTGAAATTCCCCGCAGCAACCGTCAGGTTGGCAGCTACACCGGATTCTTCCACCACGGCCGGATCGTAGATCAGGGCGACCTGAATCTGGTCTCCCCCCGAATTCGGGTTGAGTACGAATGCATATTCCTTTCCACAGCCTGCCTGGATGGCATCCAGCAAAGTCTGCAGGGCACCGGTAGCCCCGAAGCCGTTGTTCTCAATTTCCACAAGGCCGAGGATGTCGGCGTCGAGTTCGCAGATGGCGGCCACGATTTTGGCTTCCTGCCGGTCGAATTCGTCGGCGTTGTCCGCTCCCCGGCTACCCAGGGTCGTGAAGTAATTCAGGACGTTCATCCCGACGACTTTGACGAAGCCGCCAACGGCAGGAGCGGAGGCCGGGCGCGGGTTGTCGGTTTGGGTGGTGAAGTCCGTAAACTGGAGGCGGTAGCCGCCGAAGCGCTCGTCCAGAACGCCGGTAAGACCCGTGAAGACCGTGCCTGAGCGAAGGGAGTTGGTGGGGGTCAGGTTGCTGCCGTCCGGCAGAACAATCGGGAAATTATTGTCTCCCGAGCGCCCGTCGTCTACGGTGAGCCGGCGCAGGTCCTGCAAATCCTCGTAGCCGCCAACGGTGGCGGGGTCGGGGGTGAAACATTCAGTGAACTGGATGAGGCGCTCGCTCTCACTGACGTCAAATTCGCCAAAGCGGGCAATACCGAAAGTTTCGGTAACGACCACCTCGTCAATCAGCAAGGTCAGCATGCCTTCGTAGGCTTCGTATTCGGTTGTTGCCGCCACAGGCAGGTCCAGGCTGGCCGCCGTGGGCAGGGTATTGCCGCTGCTGACTACGGTCAGCAAAGCTCCGGCACCGGTAAGGTTGATTTGGGTCAGGTCACTGCTTTCTTCTACCCGCCCGGTAACGCTTACTTTGTCCCCAACGGCCACGTCGATCGTGCCGGCATCGTCAAACACCCAGATGCCTTCGGAGGTAGCGGCATTGCCGTCAGCATCCGCATCTTCTTCCTGTACGAAGAAACCACCGAGGCCAACGCCGGTACCACCCTGAAAGTCGCCGACTACGATTCCCTCAATCGTGACGTCCTGGCCCACCAGCGGACTGGAGGTACCCGCACCCTGTACGGCACTGATCAGGAAGGTTCCTACCGGTTCATCATCAATGACGCTGATTGTGGCATTGCTTCCCAGCGCGAAAGCAGGGTCGCTGACCATCGTCAGCGTGAGGTCGATAAATTCCGTTGGTTCGGAGTCGTTGTCATCCAGTACCGTCAGGTTAAGGGGGGCGGATAACTGTCCGGCAAGGATGACCACACTGCCACCGTTAGCATCCGCAAAATCAGCGCCGAGGGTAGCTGTTCCGCCCAGGCTGTAGCTTACGGTCACGTCTGCTCCTGCCGTTTGGGAAAGGGTAAGGGTAAATCCTCCGTCAGTTCCGGGTTCCGTCAGGTCTCCGTTTGCACTGGCGGACACACTGGGGCCGGGCGGAGTCGTCTGGTAGGTACCGAAGGGAACAATACCGGCATAGTTGCCGATGGGCTCGCCGTCGACGGCTTGCGGCGCCAGTTGCCAGTTGCCCGCTATCCAGGTCCCGTCAGGGCCCGTATTATCGTTACGGTAGAGGTAGCCATCCTGGTAAATATTCGAGCCGTCACCCAGGATACCCCCCGTCTGGTCGATGATGGTACCGCCATTCTCAATCGTGAACACATCATCGCCGCTACCAAAAAGGTTGGTTCCCAGCAGGCGGTTGCTGAAGTCTCCTGCGCCGCCGAAAGCGTCGTTGAACAGGCTTTCGTGCTGACTATTGATGAGGTACACAAACTCATCGGTATAGGTTCCGGACAGGGCATAACTGTCATTGGGCGAACTGGACCCGTTCGCATAACGTACCAGGCTGTAGCCGTTGAGGTCTACCGTTCCGCTGATGTATAGTTCAATGACACGTGGGGATCCGCCAAGATCCCCGTCTAGAATCCCCGTCATTATGACGTCCTGGGCCGCAAGCGACAAGGAGATGACCAGGGCAAGTAAAGTTGAAAATAAGCGCATTTGGTTGATTTAGTGGTTGGGGGTCGCGATTAGGGAGGCAAAAATAAGGTAAACCGACAGGCTTATCATTATGCGGACGTTAAGTCCTCGTCCGTTTTCACGCCGGGCGCGCAAAAAAGAACCGCCGGAGTTACTGCCTGTGCCATTTTTACGCAGGTACAGACGTAAACCAAATAAAAGCGTCGGTTACAGACGAGCTGCAACCGACGCGGGAAATATTGATATCAAAATCAATTCACTACTTAGATTTTTCCTCCTCCGTTTTCTTTGCCTTTTTGGTGGTGGCCGGTTTTACTGCTTTGGAGCGACGGGCTGGTTGACCTGCAGGAGCCGCCGCCCCGCCGCCGTTATCATCTCCTCCGCCCATCAGGTCGTCATTGCTGACGCCACGGGTCTTACTGCGGGCTTTGCTGGCGTCCAGCTGTCCGAATTTGTAGCTGAAGGTCAGCTTGACATTCCGGTTGAGGAGCAAGTCTTCCCGTACCTGGGAGAAGGTGGATGTTTCGAGTTCACTGCGGAGGGTCCAACCCTGAGCGGCGAAGTTTTCTGCACTGATGCCTACGGTGCCGCGGTCATCATTGAAGGATTTGTTTACCCCCAGCGCGTACATGCCGAAACCACCCCGGGAGCCTTGCAGCTGGATGCGGCGTCCGCGCATGAAAGTGAAGGCCTGAGCGGACCAGCCATTGCCCATTTTCAACTGGCTCATCATGCGACCACCGTAGTTAATGCCGGAGTTAGTGGCGGTAACCGATACACCGTCAGCACCCGTAACTTGTCCCTTGAGGTTAGCGTAGTCCAGGTCAATGCCACCGTTGATGGTCCAGTTACTGGTCAGGTAAATGTTTACGAAAGCATTCAGCCCGACTGCGCGCTCCTGACCAATGTTTTCGTAGGTGGTCAGCAGGGTGCCTTCCAGGCTGTCGAGTGGGTAGCGAACCTGATTGATGGCATTGTTGCTGTTGCGGCCAAAGAGAGAAAGGTTGAAGTAAGTTTTTCCGACCATGGAGCTGTAGCCCACTTCAAAATTGTCCGTAAGCTCGGGGCGCAGTAAGGGGTTACCGACCTCAATGCTCTGGCTGTTCTGGAGGTTGACGTTAGGGTTCAACTGGCGGAGCCAGGGGCGTTGAATCCGGCGGTTGTATCCCAGTTTTACCGTGGTGGAATTTCCTACTTTTTTGGAAAGGTTAATGCTCGGCACCAGGTTGGCATAATCAGGCAGGTCGATGCCTTCTCCATTCTGCGTAGCCTCCAGCATGGTTTGTTCCCAGCGCAGACCGGCTTTGACGGTCACATCAGCAGGCAGGGAGAGGGTGTAGGCCGTGTAGGCTGCTAAAATGTCTTGCTGGTAATCCAGCTGACCGGATGGCCGGTTGGCATCCGTAGTAAACGGGCCAGTGCCCGTCGCACTCAGGTAGCTGAAGTCACTGTTCACCTGCCGCATGATGCCTTTTCCACCAATTTCAAAAATCTGATTGTCACCAACGGGGTGAATGTAGTCAGCTTGGAGGGTGAATTCCTTGTTGGTATTGTCGTTGAGGTTCTGCAGCTGATCAACGAGAATTTCCTGCTCATCGAGGTTGGCGGAGATGAAGTCGCTGCCTTCGTCCGTCGTACTGTACAGCGAGGAGATGCTCAGTTCCCGGCCGGGTGCCAGTACTTTGAGGTAATCAAGGTTAAAATCGTAGGTGCCTGATTTGCGTTCACTGTCAATATCCTGCAGGAAGGAGGTGATCAGGGCTTCTTCGTTGTCGAAGATGCTGGTGGTCTGCAACTGGTCCCGGCTGAAGTTCCGTACGCCGTAGCTGACACCACCGGAGAGAAATTGGGTTTTGCTGAGGTCGTAATCTAGGCCCAGGTTGAAACGGCCGAAGAGGCCGTTGTCCGCAGCATCCCCGAACTGGCTGGTGCTGCTGGTCAGGAAGGTCTGTTGCAGGCTGGTTTCCGCATCGTTGTAGAAGGCGCGGCCGCGTCCGCCCAGTGTCATCCCGAATTTACCGGCCCGGTAGCTGCCGTTAAGGCCCAGGTTTGAGCCCCGCAGGCCTACACCCGTATCTACGTTCAGAAAGTAGCCGGCCAGGTTGTTTTTCTTGGTAATGATGTTGATGATGCCCCCGGCACCTTCCGCATCATATTTGGCGGATGGACTGGTGATGACTTCCACGCTTTTGATTTCGTCGGCGGGGATCATCTTCATGGCGTCCGCGACGCTGCCCGCAATAATCGTGGAAGGCTTGTTATTGATCAGTACCCGGATGTTGGAGTTGCCCCGCAGGGAGACGTTGCCTTCCAGGTCGACCTGCAGTAAGGGGACTTTGCGCAGTACATCGGCGGCATCGCCGCCGCGGCTGAGCTGGTCCTGCTCCGCATTGTACACGAGGCGGTCCACTTTTTCTTCAATCAGGGCCCGCTGGCCCGTAACGGTTACTTCGTTGAGCATTTCGGCTGCGGTCGACAGCTGAATGGTGCCCAGGTCCGTGGCGTTACCACCCTTCACAATTACCCCTTGCTTACTGATGGCCTCGTAGCCCAGAAAGCTTATCTCAACGCGGTAAGAACCGTTTTTAACTGCCAGGATCTCAAACCTGCCGTCTTCGTCGGTAATCGTTCCGTTAATCAGGGCATCGCCTTCAGTTTCGTGGAGGCTGACCGTGGCGTAAGCGACCGGCGCCTGATCCAGGGCGTCCAGCACCAGACCGGTGATACTTCCTTTTGCTTCATTAGCCGGTATTTCCGGGTTGGTGAAGGCAGTACCAGTGACGAATAATGCCAGGAGGAGAAATAGCGAAGAAAGTTTTCCTTGGGTAATCATGGTTGAATTTTGATGAGACAAAACTCGGTCAGATAACCAAGCACTATGGGAAGGTTCTACCATCGGGAGAGATAAATCGACACTTCGATTTAATGCAGAAATTTGGCTTCCTGACCGGAAGCAGCCAAACCGTCGATGATTTTAGCGCAACGGTCGATGGAGGTATCGGAAGATTAGAACAAACGGACCTTTCAGTGCCCCTTCCGGTGGGCCGGCAAAGGCGGGTTCCGCTTCCTGGACGATGGGCGAGCACCTATTTTTGGAAGGACGTACTTACGACCAATTCTTTGCCGCCACCGGCGTAATCGTAGAATCCTTCCCCGGATTTTCGACCCAGTTTACCCGCGGTAACCATATTCACCAGCAGGGGGCAAGGCTGGTAATGCGGGCGTCCGAACCCTTCGTGCATTACCCGCAAAATGGCCAGGCAGGTATCCAGGCCAATGTAGTCCGCCAACTGAAGTGGGCCCATGGGGTGGGCCATACCCAGCTTCATCACGGTGTCAATTTCTTCCACGCCCGCAACGCCTTCAAAAAGGGTGGTAATGGCTTCATTGATCATGGGCATTAATACGCGGTTGGCAACAAAACCCGGGTAATCGTTGACGGCAACGGGGACCTTGTTGAGCTCCCGGCTGAGGCTCATCACCAGGTCGGTGGTCGCGTCACTCGTGGCGTAGCCACGGATAACTTCCACCAGCTTCATGACCGGTACCGGATTCATAAAGTGCATCCCGATGACCTTGTCCGGCCGTTGGGTGGCCGCAGCAATTCGCGTAATGCTGATGCTGGACGTATTGGTGGCCAGGGGCGCGGCCGCCGGTGCAAGCCGGTCTAACTGCGCAAAGATTTTCAACTTCAGGTCGACGTTTTCCGTCGCTGCTTCAATCACCAGGTCTGCATCCTGCGTCCCCGCCCCCATATCCGTAAAACCGGTAATGCGCCCGAGGGTAGCGTCCTTTTCTTCCACCGAAATTACTTCCTTCCGGACGATCCGGTCCAGGCTTTTGCCGATGGCGGCCAGGCCGCGGTCCAGCGCCTCCTGGCTGATGTCAACTAAGCTTACGTGATGGCCCTTGGTGGCAAAAACCTGGGCGATACCGCCGCCCATCTGGCCGGCACCGATTACGGAGATGTTCATTAATTGGTCAATTTGGTTGCCGCGAAAGTACGAAATGTAACGAGCTAGCTGATCCACTTGATCTCAGGCACCTCTGCTAACTGCCCCAGGTGGCGCGCCAGGACGAAAAAGTAATCACTGAGGCGATTGAGGAAAATGAGGATGGACGCATCGATGGTTACCGCCTCGGCCAGCTCGACGGTGCGTCGCTCCGCCCGCCGGCAAACCGTACGGCACAGATGGGCGTAGCTTACCGCCGGCGTACCGCCCGGCAGAATAAAATGCGTCATCCTGGGTAAGCCGGCCTCCATTTCGTCCAGGTATTTTTCCAGGTCAGCTACGGCATCAGCCGGCAGGGCGTACGCCTGGCCCGGACGGTCATCGGCCATCGCAGCCCCCAGGGCAAATAAGTGGTGTTGCTGGTCCAGCAACTGCTGGCGAACGGCTTCGTCCGTCACGTGATCGCGAAGCAGTCCGAGGCAGGCGTTCAGCTCATCAACGGTGCCGTAGGCTTCCACCCGGGGGTGGGCTTTGCTGAGTCTGCGACCAGAGTAAAGGCCGGTCTGGCCCTGGTCACCGGTTTTAGTATAGATTTTCATGGCGGGGTACGTTACGGGGGGCCAGTTACGGTTATTGGTCAGCTGGCGCAATGGGAATGATTAGCGGACCATCATTGTTTATTCAGCAAAACGCTTTCTACCCGCAACCCGCAACCCGCAACCCGCAACCCGTTACAAACTCAGTCCCTGCTTGTACCGGTGCTCCGGGTCACTAGCCAGGCGGATTTGCTCGTTTTTCTCGTCGATTTCGACGATGCCGTCGCGCAGGCGTACGATGCGGTGGGCGTGTTCGGCGATATCGGGTTCGTGGGTAACGACGATGACGGTATTACCGGCGGCCTGAATTTTTTCGAAGATTTCCATAATCTCGATACTCGTCTTGGTATCCAGGTTACCCGTGGGCTCATCCGCCAGGATGATGGCCGGGTTGTTGACGAGGGCGCGGGCAATAGCCACGCGCTGGCGCTGACCGCCGGAGAGCTCGTTGGGTTTGTGGTCCGTGCGGTCGCCCAGGCCCACCGACTCCAGTACTTCGTGGGCGCGGGCTTCGCGCTCCTTACGACTGACGCCCGCATAGACGAGGGGCAGAGCGACGTTTTCGAGGGTGGACTGGCGGGGCAGCAGGTTAAACGTCTGGAAAACGAAGCCAATTTTCTCATTACGGATCTTGGCCAGTTCCGTGTCATCCATTTTACTTACGTCCTTACCATCCAGCAGGTAATTGCCGGAAGTTGGCGTATCGAGGCAACCCAGCAGGTTCATTAACGTCGATTTGCCAGAACCGGAAGGGCCCATCAGTGCAACGTACTCGTTGGTATTGATGAGTAAATCAATACCACGCAGCGCGTGAACCTTGGTTTGACCCATCACGTAGGTCTTGGTCAGTTCTTTGATGTCAATGACGGGGTGCATAATTTGTAATTTAGTCTGTTAGTTCTTCGGTCCTGGAATAGAGGACGTTATCTTCGCTGAGGTTGGTGTGCAGGACCGGTGAAATAACAGGAAGAACCTGCTTATATCACTTTGGGGACCTGGAAAAAGCCGCCTTCGTTGTCGGCGTCCGGTGCATTACTGAGGGCTTGCTCCCGCTCAATATGTCCGGATACTTCGTCGGGGCGCAAAACGTTTTCAACACCCGTCACGTACCGAAGTGGTTCTACGGCATCCAGGGCCAGCTCATCCAGCTTTTCCACCATGCCCAGAATGTTCCTGAGGTCTTTCTGCAGGCGTTCGGATTGCTCCGGGCTGGGGTCAAGGCGGGAGAGTTTAGCCAGGTGCGATATTAGCTTGCCGTCTACAGTCATGGTATTCTTTTCGACAAAAGTACCTTGTAGACGGGTAAATAGTCGGCCTGCCGGTTGGATGAAAGGATAAAATGACTGGATAACGGTATTAAGGCGGGGATTAATTTACACTTTTTAACAGCAGGGAACCGGAAAGAAAGACCCTGATGACCATTTGCCCGGGCGGATCATCCCCTGGTCCCCAGTTCGATGACTTCCAGGTTCTCCACCCGGCCGTTCGCCACGTCAAACCTTAGTAAGGTTCGGATTTTGTGAAATCCGTGCCGCCCACAGGCACCGGGGTTCATGTGCAGGATGCCTCGTTTTTTATCCATCATTACTTTCAGGATGTGGCTGTGACCGCAGATGTAGAGGTCGGGCTGCAGGT
>JAUIIF010000103.1 GCA_030431945.1 Bacteroidia bacterium
GATTTCTGGTTCACCCCACAGGGCGCCCACGTATTGCCTTATGACTGGTTTACCTGGTTGGAGCAGCCCGATAGTAAAAATCTCTTTCGGAGTAATGACCATATGGGGATGTTGGGCTATCTGCCGATGGATTCTTCGAGAATGAATCCTTCGGGCCTGCCGGTGGGGTTTGCCATGTCGCGGGCCAATTCTCAGGAGGAAGCCTTCGTCGGGTTTACCTGCGCAGCTTGTCATACCAACGAGATTGAGTACGGCGGCAAACGGTTTCTTATCGATGGCGCGCCAACGCTGGCCAATTTTGTGGGCTTTTTTGACCGGCTGGTCCTGTCATTGAACCAAACTTACGATGACCCGGAAAAATTTGCGCGTTTTGCTAAAAACGTGCTGGGGGACAAGTATCAGGTCCGGGAAGCACAGGAGAAACTCCGGTTGCGCCTCCAAACCTGGATGGTCGGCTCCACGGAGCGTCAAGGCGTAAATCAGACCTCTCCTGACCTGCCTAAAGATTTTACGAGTTACGGCCGGTTGGATGCTTTCACGAATATTGAAAATGCCGGGACAGCCTTTGCCCTGAAAATGCTGCACAACCGCAACCCGGCCAATGCCCCCGTCTCCTATCCGTTTTTGTGGGGAACGCACCAATCGAACCGGGTACAGTGGAATGGCAGTGCGCCGAATATCCCCCGGGTGGTTGGCCCGATGGTCCGCAACATCGGCCAGGTCGTGGGCGTTTTTGGCGGGTTGGAGATGAAGGAGGCTTCTTTCTGGCGCAGGCTCCTGGGTAAGAAGATTATTTATTCCTCGACGGTTGATTTCGAAGGCCTGGGCCGCCTGGAAGGGCTCGTCAGGAATATTCGGGCGCCGCAGTGGAATGATCCCATCTCGAATCTTCCGGACCTGGACATGGCCATGGTGTCAAAGGGCAGAATACTCTTCGCCGATAACTGCCAGAGTTGTCATCAGATTATGACCCCTGAGCAATGGGATCAGCCCTACGAGGCCTTCATGACTCCGGTGGCAGAGTTGGGCACCGACCCAATGACCGCCTGGGCGGCAGAACACCACATGGCCGCCACCGGAATCCTGAAGGGAACCAAGGGCAAAGTGGTTATTGGCAGCCATTTCCCCGACAGCACCCAGGCCATTAACATTTCGGTGAACGGGGTGGCGGGCCTGGCTCTGAAGCATCCGGGTAAAGTCGTCAGGGGAATCGTAAACACCGAGCGGGTGAAGGCCCGGGAAAACCTGAATGAAAACTTCGCTTATCGCGACGTAATCGTAGAAGAACGGGCTGATGAGCATGACCTTATGGCGCAGGTGGATCATGACCATGATGACAACACCCCCACCGTCCGGAACCTCAAAGGACTCTACTATAAGGCCCGTCCGCTCAACGGCATCTGGGCTACAGCTCCCTACCTGCACAATGGCTCGGTTCCCAATCTGTGGGCCCTGATGATGGACCCGGCAGCGCGGCCCCAGCAATTCTGGGTAGGTAGTACCAAATTTGATCCGAAGCGAGTTGGGTTTGTTGACAACCGTGGCAAAAACCTCTTCCGGGTGGTTGATGATGCGGGTAACATTATTGAAGGGAACTCAAATCTCGGCCACAATTACGGTACGCACCTCAGCGATACTGAGAAGTGGGCCATCATCGAGTTTATGAAGTCACTTTAGCAAAAAGTACTATGAGAAATTTACTGATTTTACTGGCCCTGACGGGGCTGGGGTTTACCTCGTGTACTACACCGAAAATTGCGGAGGAGCGACCGCCTAAAGGAGAAAAGGCGGCAACGGAAAAAATCATCGGGCTGCTGAAAGAACGACTGGAAAAGGATTACCCTGCTCCGGCCCGGACCAAACGGGATGCCCACCCGAAGCAACATGGCCTGGTAAAGGCCGAGTTCATCATCGAACCTGATATTCCGAGTCAACTAAAAGTTGGCATTTTCAGGGAAGCAAAGACTTACGAGTCCTGGATTCGGTACTCCAATCTTTCGCCCGGAAACCCTGACCTGAAGAAGGACTCCCGCGGCATGGCCATCAAAGTGATGGGGGTGGCAGGAAAGAAGATGCTGCCGGGTTTGGAGGATGCCCTTACCCAGGACTTTGTTTTCATGAGTACCCAGGTTTTCGTGACCAAGGACGTAAAGGGCTTTGGAAACCTGCTGGGGTCGATTAACCGGAGCAAACTGAATGCTGCGCTGCATTTTCTCACCCATCCCCGGTTGGTGGGCTTATTTCTAAAGGTTCAGATTCAAATACCTAACCTGCTGGGAGTGGAGTGGGGGAGTACCACTCCTTACCTGCTTGGCGACGGGATGGCCGTGAAGTATGCCGTTTTGCCGCGTACGCCCACCACGGAGTCGATTCCCGACAAGAAGGACAACGTTGCTGATGATTACCTGCGGGAACGCTTAGTGGCCAATTTAGCAGAAGAGGACGTCTACCTGGATTTTTACGTCCAGTTGCAGAAAGACCCCCGAACGATGCCAATCGAAGATCCGCGTAAATTATGGAAGCCCGAAGAATCCCCTTTCATAAAAGTGGCTACCATCAAGGTGCTGAAACAGACTTTTGATACCCCGGAACAACAACTTTACGGAGACAATCTTTCCTTCTCCCCGTGGCACGCCTTACCCGTTCACCGACCGTTGGGAGGTGTCAACCGAGGCCGGCGGGCCATCTACATGACCATGTCCGCGTTCCGGCACGATCGTAATCAGGAGAAGATGGCGGAACCCGCAAGTTGGGCTGATTTCCGGGAGTAGCGACGGCTGGGCGTTAGCAGGGCAGGCCACCCGCTTTCCTTGGGGCGGCGGCGCGCAGGTGCAGGGTAAGGTGAAAGGGCAGGCGAATCTGCCAGGGTACGGCTGCCGGATCTGATTTATCACCCACAAAAACCTGTACCTTGGCAGCAGGCCAGTCTGCAGGTGTAGGTTTTTTGTCGTAACTAGTGGCCACTCGCAACCCGCAACCCGCCACCCGCAACCCGCAACCCGCAATGATGCCCGACCATGCTCCCATTCGCCCCGGTGAAGAACTCGCCTGGCCCAGGCTGGAGACCTATTTACGAAAAGAAATGCCCGGTCTTTCCGGAGACTTTACCGTTGCCCAGTTTCACGGGGGGCACGCCAACCTGACGTATCTCCTGCGGTTCGGCGCGCAGGAGCTGGTCTTACGGCGGCCTCCCTTTGGTAAAATAGCCCCTGGTGCCCACGATATGCGCCGCGAATTCCGGGTCCTGCACGGCCTTAATCCTTTTTTTGCACCTGCGCCCCGCGCCCATCTGCTTTGTACGGATCCTGCTATTATTGGTAGTGATTTCGTCGTAATGGAAAGACGGGAAGGGGTGGTGGTAAGAACTAAATTGCCGCACTGTTTTGCCGGAGTGGCCGCCGTGGAAAAAAGGCTGACCGATGCCCTGATGCGGGTAGTGGCCGACCTGCACCTGGTCAATACCGACACCCCGGCCTTGCGGGAACTGGGCAAGCCAGCGGGCTTCGCCGCGCGCCAGTTGGCTGGTTGGACGAAGCGCTGGCACCTGGCTAAACTGGCTGAAAATGAAGATATCAATTTTCTGACCGACGCACTCCGCAAGGACATCCCCCTGGCCCAGCGGGTCAGCATTGTCCACGGGGACCTGAAGTTTGATAATTGCCAGTTCCAGCCCGATAACCCGGACCTGGTTACCGCTGTTTTTGACTGGGACATGGCCACCCTGGGAGATCCCCTGGTGGACCTGGCCGGTCTGCTGAGTTTCTGGCCGGACGAACGCCTGAACCAGGAAGACCTGCCCGTACAACTGCTGGGAGGAGACTGGCCCGATAAAGCGTATTTGAGGAAGCAATACGCCAGCTACTCCGGGCTGGACCTTTCCCGCATGCCCTGGTACGAGGCTTTCTCTTGCCTGAAGACAGCGGTTATCGTGCAACAGCTTTACACCCGTTATGCGGCGGGAGCTACTAAAGACGTCAGGATGGAAAAATTCGGAACTGCCGCCCGGGCCTTTGCCCGGCTGGGCCGCATCATCCTGACCGAAAACACATAAACTGGTACTATGCATTTCAGTTATTCACCGAAAACCCTGGAATTACGACATCGACTGGAGGCTTTCATGGCGGAGCATGTCTACCCCATTGAGGCGGACTACGTTCGCTGGACACATGACCACCCGTGGCGGGTATTTCCAGGTATGGAAGCACTAAAGGCCAAGGCCAAAGCTGCCGGCTTGTGGAACCTTTTTCTTCCCCGGGAGTACGGAGACTTCAGCCCCGGATTAACCAACCTGGAGTATGCACCGCTAGCTGAGGTAATGGGGCGCGTACTATGGGCAAGTGAAATTTTTAATTGCAATGCACCGGATACGGGTAATATGGAAGTGCTGGCAAAATACGGGTCTGGCCACCAGCAGAAAAAGTGGTTGCTGCCCTTGCTGGACGGACAAATAAGAAGTGCCTTTCTGATGACGGAACCAGCCGTTGCCAGCTCCGATGCCACGAATATCGCGACCCGGATTGAAGCTGCCGGCGACGAATACGTCATCAACGGCCACAAGTGGTGGAGCACGGGAGCTATGCACCCGGATTGTACGGTTTTTGTGGTGATGGGAAAAACAAATCCGGAAGCCGACCGTCACCACCAGCAGAGTATGATCCTGGTTCCGGCCAGTACACCCGGGGTCGAAATCGTCAGACCCCTGACGGCCTTTGGAGGGTATGACAGCCCTTTTGGTCACGCAGAGGTTAAGCTGACCAACGTACGGGTCCCCGCCGAAAACCTGATCCTCGGAGAAGGCAAAGGTTTTGCCATTGCTCAGGGCCGTCTTGGCCCGGGGCGGATCCACCACTGTATGCGCTTGATCGGCGCTGCGCAAAGAAGCCTGGAAATGATGTGTAAGCGCGTGACGGAACGCCAGGCTTTCGGGCGCCCTATCAGTGCCTTTTCTTCCATCCGGCAAGACGTGGCCCGCTCAGCTTGTGACGTAGAACAAGCCAGGTTGCTGACGCTTTCTGCGGCAGACCGTATTGATCGCGAAGGCATAAAAGCAGCTAAAGACCTGGTTTCGATGATCAAAATTGTAGCGCCGACAATGGCTGCAACCGTTATTGACCGCGCCATACAGGCACACGGCGGCCTGGGCGTTTCCGGGGATCTGCCGCTGGCGGATTTTTGGGCTTACGCCCGGAGCATTCGCCTGGCGGACGGGCCGGACGAAGTACACATGTACCAGCTGGGCAAACTTAAAATTGCTGAGCTGGGCCAGTAAGCAAAAGAGAATCAGTCTTTTAGAAAATATGTTAAACCTAACTTAAAATCGTTGTTTTATCCTGAAACAGCCTAATTTTGCCCAACAATTAGAATGATTGACACGTTACGCTTCTTTAAAACCAACACACCTAAGAATTCACTTTTAGCCATTTAGCCTTTATCCACAACAGACTTGACCGTCTTTATTTCACCCATTCCGGGAGCTTTGCACAACCTGTTTCCGGAATAAATGGCACTTATGTTTAAACGTAGTTTTTATTTCCTACTTTCAGTTTTGGCGGTATTATTTATGAGCACCGTCGAATACGATAACAGCAAATCTTTAGGAGATCAAATGGGACTGTTCAGCGTTTTCAACGCGACGGATTTTTTGCCCTCCACCACTAAAGATGAACCGGTTCTTACCAAGGCTTTTTCACTGTCCGCTGAAGAAATTCGTGCTGAAATTGATGCTGAAGTTCCTTCCCTGAGAAGTCTGAAAAGTGCCACCCTTGAGCTTCAGCTCAAGCAAGCCCTCAACGCTAACCCTACTTGGCGGGACCTGATCAAGAGCAAACGGCTTTCCGTAGGTATTGTAGACATGTCTGATCAGGCAGGTGCCCGCTTTGCGACGGTTAACGGACGGCACATGATGTATGCTGCCAGCCTTCCGAAAATTGCGGTACTGGCCGCAGCCCACGACGCGATTGAGCGTGGTGAGTTGAAAGAAAGTGCAGAAGTTCGCGCGGACATGCGTCTGATGATTGCCAAGTCAAATAACGCTGCCACTACGCGGATGATTGATCGAATCGGTTTTGAACGTATCGAGCGGACAATGACTGACCCTAACCTGAAGTTGTATGACCCCAGTTTCGGGGGTGGACTTTGGGTTGGAAAGCGTTATGCTGCCGGTGGCAGACGGCACCCTGACCCCATCAAAGGCATAAGCCATGCTGCAACGACGGAACAAATTTGCCGTTACTTCTACCTGCTGGCAAACGACAAGTTGATCAGTGAGCGTAGCAGCCAGAAGATGCGGTCTTACCTGGTTGATCCGCAACTGCACCACAAATTCGTCAACGTACTTGATCGTGTTGCACCGAATGCGAAGGTCTACCGTAAATCTGGTTCCTGGTCTTCGTTTCACGCTGACGTGGCGCTCGTACAGGGGCCGGACCGTAACTACATTATGACGGCACTGGTTGACGATGCTAACGGTGAGCAGATTTGCCGTGATCTGGCGAAAGTGCTTGATGACATGCTTGCAGACTAATCGTCTGAATACAGAGAATTATCGCCCCACTAAGTCCAACTTAGTGGGGCGATGCTGTTTTTAGCAGGTTGGTTTTGTAACTTGGGAGCACACAACAAATCCAAGTACATGCGCTATTCGATACCTACCTTTCTTTTGCTATTCCTATTATCCACCCTGCAGGGAACTAACTACTACATCGACGCGACCGATGGCGATGACAGTAATGACGGATTAACGCCCGCGACTGCCTGGCAGACCCTGAGTAGCCTGACGAGTATCACTTTTGATCCGCAGCCCGGAGACACTATTTTCCTCCAGCGCGGAGAAACCTGGCGGGTCGATCCGCTGCAAGTGCTTTTTTCCGGCCTGCCGGATGCGCCCATTACCTTTACCAATTATGGCGCTGCTACGGACTCCTTACCGTTAATCACTTCCATTGCTACGCTGCCCGGTAGTGATCTTGCCGGAAGCTGGACGGAAGTGAGCCCGGGCATTTGGTCAATGGACCTCGACCTGAACCCCAGTAGGGTTTTGTTGAACCAGCAAGAAGTTCTGGTGGCAAACTCGCTGGCCGAAGTGGGAACTACGGATGCCGTAGGTGCCTTGAGTAAGTGGTTCTGGGCTGATGACAGTACCTTTTACCTCCAGGAGACGATGAACCCCGCCCTTGCTTACGGGACGGGCATTGAAGGAAGTCAGTCCCCCATCAGCGTTTTTGGTTTTTTCTCCAGCCACCTGGTATTTGACGGACTGGACATTGAAGGCGGCTCCCTGTACTCCGTGGCACTTTTCTCCGTTGATAGCAGTGAGGTGAAGAACTGTAAGATCGGGCGAAATGCTGCGGCGGGGGTAGGCATTCTCGGGAATATTTTTGGAGGCCCCGATGATCCGTCTACCCGGGTAATGATCACGGATAACCTAATTGATTCCGGTTTTGAAATTACGCACGGCCCCGGTGCCGCCAGAGGTTGCCGCAGCGGGTTACAGATTATTCTGAGTGGAGAATTCTGTACCATTTCCGGCAATGTTTTCCGGAACTGGGCGGAGACGGGGTTTGACTTGCAGGGCGCAAGCCCCCTGTTTGGCGGCGCCAACAACAACCTTTTTGAAAATAACCACATCTCCGCTCCGGGTACCTCCTTCTCCAGGGGCTTCAGCCTGAGTGGCGCAGAAGGCAGGTGTTCCGGAAACCGGTTGTTCAGAAATACGATTGACAGTGTGTCCGCGGGCAGTTTCATCAACGGAAATAATAACGTGATCGAGCATAATATCTTCAGCAATGTCCGGCAGGCGGTCGCGCTCGAGGCGCCTTCGGCCTACGGCGTTATTGCTGCGGTATTAACCGAGGGGTTTGTCAGTCACGATAATAACTTCGATCATAACCTGGTGCTGAATACGGACGAAGCGGGCTTATTTGTCCTCGGCCTTGGCGCTACGGATCAGGCGACTGACCATAATTTCCGGAACAATATCTTTTACAACAATGCGCAGAATCCTTTTGGCGGGTTTTACCCCGCCGGGCTCAGTTTGTTGATTGACGAGGAAGAGAGCGGCCCGCAGACGTACCAGAACAATATCCTGTTCAGCGATTCGGGCAATACCAATTCAGTCGGGCTGCCCGCTACCGGAATTCTGCTTTCGGCCGCGGCATTCAACGCAACAGACGGACAAAATGGAAATACCATTTCGGCTAACCTTGATCTGGACCCCGGACTAACGGACGTCGCTTCCGGAAATTACTTACCCAATACTTTCGGAAATGCCGCTGATGCCGGCCTGGACCTCGGGTATTTGGTGGATTTCGTGTTGGCGGATCGCTTTCAGGGAGTTGCGCCGGACATCGGCCCGCTGGAAAGCAGCCATGCGGTACCTTCGGAGTTGGGTGTCTTCACCGCAGGAGTAATCAGCAAAACGGCAGTGGCCTTAGCCTGGACAACCCTTACCGAAACGGCAACCGATCGATTTTACATTGAACGGCGGTCAGCAGAAAGGGGATGGACCGAGATTGGTGCCGTCGCTGCCGCCGGCTACGCCCGTGAGGTGCTGAACTACGAATTCATTGATGATCACGCCCCGGTGGGAAATCTTTACTACCGCCTGCGCCAGGCAGATCTCGATGGTAGCTATACTTACTCACCCATTCGTCAGGTAAATCTGGCCGGAGAGTCAATTGGTCTGCGGTGGACGAGCCGACATACGGCGGTACTTGAATTGCCCAGTGACCTTATTCCGGAACAGGTAACAACTTCCTTCCACTCTGTGGACGGGCGGACGCTTCCCCTGCAACGCAATGGAACGCAGTTGACCTTCTCTACTGACCTGCCCACGGGTATTTACCTCTTAGTGGTCAACGGGGAGGCAGTCAAAATCGCTTTGCCATAAGCTGCAATTTTATGGGGAGTCAGACAATTTCCCTAACCTTGCGCCAGCAAACGAATTGATCAAAAAATTGCCTACCTATGAAAGCATACGTATTCCCGGGACAGGGAGCCCAATTCAGCGGAATGGGAAAAGACCTGTACGACTTGAGTGCGGAAGCGCAGGCCCTGTTCAAGCAAGCAGACGAAGTACTTGGCTACTCGCTCTCTAAGGTGATGTTCGAAGGAAGTGAGGAAGCCTTGCGGGAAACCAAAATAACGCAGCCCGCGATCTTTACCCATTCTGCCATTACCTACCTGATTGCGGAGGATATTGAAGCGCCTACCGCCGTAGCCGGACACAGTCTGGGGGAGTTTTCCGCCCTGGTGGCAGCTGGAGCGCTGGATTTTCCTTCGGCTTTACGCCTGGTAGCTGAACGGGCTCTGGCCATGCAGGAAGCAACGGATGCCGTACCCGGCACTATGGCTGCTGTGCTGGGGTTGGATGATGACATTATTGAGGATGCTTGCGCTGCTATTGAAGAAGTAGTCGTGCCGGCAAATTATAATACGAACGGCCAACTGGTCATTTCCGGGAGCTTGGAAGGGGTGGAAAAGGCCAGCAAGGTACTCAGTGAGCTGGGGGCCCGCAGGGTGGTGCCGCTGCCCGTGGGCGGCGCTTTTCACAGCCCCTTGATGCAGCCTGCCCAGGATCGGCTGCGGGCCGCCATTGAAGCGGCCCACTTTCGTCCGCCGGCCTGTGAAATTTACCAGAATACCGACGCACTGCCGAGTACAGATCCGGAGGTGATCAAAGCAAAGTTAATCGCGCAGCTGACGAGCCCCGTGCGCTGGACGCAGACGATACAGCACATGGTTGACGCTGGCCTTACCGATTTCGTGGAAGTCGGCGGTAAAGGTAAAATTCTGGCCGGGCTGATCCGCAAGGTAGACCGTAGCTTAAACGTTGAACAACTGTAGTTGTCAGGTCTGAATCATTGGGATATAGGGTTGGTTGTTCGGGAGGATGATATACTGAATGACCAACCCAATGTCCTGATGATCATTCAGGAACGGGAATAAAAAGTATCTGCCGGCGCGCTTCCCGCAGGCGCCGCAGCTTATCCGGTAGGGGAGTGGATCAGTTGCCGCCTCTACGCTGCAACTCGTCCCTGATGCGGGCAGCTTCCTCATAGTTTTCTTCCTGCAGCATTTGCTCCAGGTAGCTGTTGAGGTCTTTAACGTTCATACGGGTGAGGTTTTCACTACCCGCAGGGTCATTGCCCACGGTTTCCAGATCGCCTTCTTCCTCCGTACCATCTTCCTCTTCCCCTTCGAGTACGATGCCCGCAGACTCGAGGATGTCGTTGTAGGTATAGATGGGGCATTCAAAACGGGTGGCCAGGGCCAGAGCGTCGCTGGTCCGGCTGTCCACTTCAATGATCTCGCCGTCGCGGTCCAGTACCAGTCGGGCGAAGAAAATGCCTTCGCGTAAATCGGTGATGATG
>JAUIIF010000104.1 GCA_030431945.1 Bacteroidia bacterium
ACCGGCTGCAGCGGTGGCTGCAGGTAGACAGCAGCGACCAGCAGATGATCTTTACGATCACCGCACTGGACCACCAGAACCGGACGGTGGGCGCCAATGGCCCCCTCAGCCGGATCAGTATGCTCTTGCCCGACGGATTTGACCCGGCCACCATTGCCGGTCAACAGATTTGGGTGGACAGTGTCCTGCTGGTTGACCGCGACTTTGTCAGTCACCGCGTAGCTACCGACACCCTGACTTTTGCGGCCGCATCTTCCTGCTCCTTCACCGTAAATCCGGTTTGCGGCAGCAACGGAATTACTTACCTGAACGGTTGTTTTGCGGAGGCTGCGGGCGTCACCGTCTACACCCAGGGGGCGTGTTGGAACCCCGGGCTGGTGGTCGGCAACATGAACCCGGCCGCAGAATGTCCTACCGCCTATGAGCCCGTATGCGGTTTCAACGGCGTTACTTATTCCAATGCCTGTGCCGCCGAGGCGGCAGGAGTCGTAAATTACTTTACCGGCACCTGCTCCGCAGACTTGAGCTGCTATGACCCCAACCTTATTCTAATCAGCAGTGGTACCAGCCTTAATCAGGCCACCGGCGTCATTTCTCTTGCCTGTACCGACGGGAACGGTCCCGTATGTGGATGTGACGGAGAACAATACGCCAGCGCCTGCCTGGCGGAAGCGGCGGGTGTCCGGGGTTACACCACGGGCGGGTGTGATGCGGACTGTATCGTTCCGGCCGACATTACGGACACTGAAGACTGTGGCACCGCCACCGACTTTGTCTGTGGCTGTAACGGGGAAACTTACATCAACCCCTGTTATGCCGAGGCCGCCGGCCTGCAGTCCTACACGGCCGGACCGTGTAACGGATCATCCGGCTGGTGTGATGAAGCTACCGTCATTGCGTGTGGCGATTACCTGCCCAACGAATCCACCATCGGTGCGGGGAATCAGATTACCAGCTACCCCGGGGCTACCAGCGTACTGATGCAGGGGCCGGACCGGGTCTACGTTTTTGAAAAGACGACTGCCGGCGACCTCCAGGTCGGGCTCGAGATCATGACCCCCGGCCTGAACATGGACCTGTTCCTGCTCACCGGAGACTGCGGCAACTACACCGTAGTTGGCTCCAGTACCTATTCAAACAACCAAACCAATAACGAAGGGATTGTCCTTGAAGACGCCCCGAATGGCACCTACTACATCATTGTCGATCAGGCCGCGGCCGGCGTGGGGGGCAATTACCGGCTGGAGTTGAGCTGTGGCTACCTGGACTGCAGTGACCGGGTGCCCCTGGCCTGCGGTATCCCCTACCATGGCACCAATGCCGGAGGAGCCGATGACGTAAGTACCTACAGCTGCGGCCCCCGCCTTAACGTGGAGAACAACGGACCGGAAATCGTGCACAGTTTCACGACAACGGAGGCCGGGCTCGTCACCATCGACCTGGTGGGGTTGAATGCAGATCTCGAATTGTTCCTCCTGAGCGAATGTAGCCGGCGCAGCTGCCTGCAGTACAGCCAGAACCCCGGCACCACCCCGGAACAGATCGTCCGGCACCTCCCGGCCGGCACTTATTACGTAGTGGTGGACGGATATAATGGTGCCGTTTCCAACTACACCCTGAACGTAGATTGCGCTTCCTCCTGTGCACTCACGGCGGAAGTGACCGGGCAGACGGGGTCCGATTGCGGCCAATCCGGCGGCAGTATCAATTTCTGGGTCGAAGGAGGCACGCCCTTGTACACCGCCCATTACGTTGGCCCGGTTTGTCGGTCGGCCAGCAGTACGAGCGGTGATTTTACCTTTACGCACCTGCCCCCTGGCGACTACGTAGTCACGTTTGAAGACGGCAGTGGCTGCCAGTTGATCGTTCCTTTCACCATCAGCAGTGCTGACGGCGGGCTGGATGGCATCATGACGCCTTCTCCGGCCGGTTGCGGTGAAGAAGGACGCATTGACGTCAGCCTCACGACCAGCGGTGCAGCACCCTACACCATTTACCTGAGTGGTGACCTTACCCGCACTTTTACCACCAACTCCGCCAATTTCGTTATCCTGCCCCTGCCGGCAGGTCATTACTCCGTTACCGTTGTCGATGCCGGCGGCTGTAGCTTTTCCGAAAACGTTACGGTGGGAACGAGTGCCGGCAACCTGGACGTAACGACCTGGACGGAACCTGCCGGCTGTGACGGCAGCCTCGGCGAGATCGTCGTTCAGGCCCCTAACGGTGCCCTGCCCTATTTCGTAACCGTGAGCGGTCCGGTAAGCGGGAGTGCTTCGGTAAACGGATACAATTTCCGGGTACGCTCCCTTCCCGCCGGTGCTTATACTTTTACCCTGACCGATGCTTTTGGCTGCTCGTACGAAACCGACCTGGTAGTCTTGGGCGGCGACCTGGCGGCAGCCGTATCGGCTACGCCGGCTAACTGTGCCCTCCCGGGCGCCGCCCGGGTGAACATCACCAGTGGCCAGCCGCCCTATACCATTAATTATACCGGCCCGGTATCCGGGACGGTGACGACTTCGGAGGCGATAACCGTCATCAACAACCTGCCGACGGGCGCCTATAACTTTTCCATTTGGGCGGCGGATGGTTGTGATCAATCCGAAACCGTATTCGTGGGGGATAATGGTGGCAACCTGGACTTTTCCGTCACCCAGATGCTGGCGGCCTGTGACGGCAACAACTCCGAATTACAGCTACTCATCAACGGAGGAACTCCCAATTATACCGTGACGTACACAGGTACCGTTACCGGTAGCGTAACCGTAGGGGGCAATGGCACCGCAAACCTGAGTCTCCCTCCGGGCAGCTACAGCTTCACCGCTACCGATTTCGGCAACTGTTCCGCCACCACCGAACTGACCGTCAACGGCGGACTCTCTTCCGCTGACCAGAGCAGCTTCCTGATCGGCAACGATTGTGGGCAGCTGGACAACATCCGTACCATCGTCTTTAGTGGTGATGCCCCCTTCCAGGTGGCGGTCACTACCGATGCCTGCCCGGAAGCCAACCAGACCTTCATCTCCAATACCGGTACTTTCGATCTTACGGATTTACCCAATTGTACGTACACCATTGCGGTGACGGACGCCAATGGCTGCACGAGCAGCCAGATTGTCATTGTGGAGGTTGACCCGGAAAACAGTTTCCTCGAACTTACCGCCGGTGATGGTGCCTGTGGCGGACTGGGGTACATCGACCTGGAGGTGACTGCCGGGGAACATCCTTACTTCATCAACTGGACCGGACCGGTCAACGGCAGTGTCAACCTCGTCGGTCAGGTCTACCGGGTCAACAACCTCCCGGCAGGTACCTACCATTTCAGTCTTACCAACAACGAAGGATGTGCCGCCACCCAGCACATTACCCTGCTGAACGACGGCACCCTTGACGTTATCTCCAGCGTCGTCACGGACGATTGTGGTGTACCCGACCAAATCTGGAACGACATTGAAGGGGGCGTAGGCCCCTATACCGTAACGGTAACCCGGCTGTGTGACAACGTGGTCGTAGACGTAGAAATGAGTGGTGCAGGGTTTGAAATCATTAACCTGATTCCCTGCGACTACAAGATTGTTGTCGTAGACGCCAACGGCTGTATGACCATGCGTACCGTAACGATTGATCCGTATCAGCTTTTCAACGCGCTGGTAACCAACGGCGTTTGCGGACAACCGGGCAGCATCGAGCTCATGGTGATGAACAGTAATGCCGTTGGGCCTTACACCATCACTTACTCTGGGCCGGTAGGCGGCAGCCTCTCGGACGTTGATGGCCAACGAACCCTGGAGGGACTACCCGCCGGCACCTACACCATTACCATTACGGACGTCAACGGCTGTACCGAAACGGAAACCGTAACCCTGACGGACATCCCGAGTGACCTGGAACTGCAGACAGCACTGATCAATAATGACTGCGGCCAGTACAACCAACTTTGGAACGACATCAACGGTGGTACAGGACCATTTTCCGTGGTGGTCACGCGGCTTTGTGACGGGCAGATCGACACCACCTTCACCCAACCGGGGCGTGGTTTTGAATTAACGGACCTGGACGAATGCTGCTACAAAATCACCGTAACGGATGCCACCGGCTGCATGGTCATGACCGAAAGCTGCGTGGAAGACCCGGCTGCGAACCTGGTGAACATCACCCCGGTCAGTGGCCCTTGCGGGGAGGACGGCCGGATTGATTTGTCCTTTATTCGCGGAACAGCGCCTTACAACGTAGTGTACACCGGCCCCGTTTCCGGTAACAATACGGTAAACGGTAACGTCTTATCGATTAACGATGCCCCGGCGGGCACCTACACCATTGTCGTAACGGACAGTAATGGTTGTACGGAAACCGAAACAACCACCGTGGTGGAAACCACGAGTAACCTGGTGCTACAGGCGGCGCTTATCTACAATGAGTGCGGGCAGTACAACCAGATCTGGGTGGACATTTTCAACGGCACCGGTCCGTTTGCCATTGAAGTCATCCGACTGTGTGACGGCACAACGATGACGGAATTCGTTACCGGGGAAGTAGGCTTTGAGCTCACGGACCTGGAGCCCTGCGATTACAAGATCATCGTGACTGATGCTGCCGGCTGTATGGTCATGGACGTAATAACGGTATTCCCGGGAGCAGTTGACCTCTTCGACCTGACCTCCGTTTCGGGCGAGTGTAATGAACTTGGCTCTTTCAACCTGCACATCACCAGCGGCCGCGCCCCCTTCCATATTGTTTACAATGGACCGGTAAGCGCCGACTTCACCACCTCCGACACCCTGCTGAGCCGCAATGATCTGCCCAGTGGTGCCTACACCCTGTTCGTGACGGACAGCCTCGGATGCAGCGAAACCGGCCAGTTCACCATTGAAAACACAACTACGGACCTGGACCTCGTCACCTCACTCATCTTCAATGATTGTGGTCAGCTCAATCAGCTCTGGAACGACATTAATGGCGGTATCGGCCCGTTTGACGTGGAAGTAACCCGTCTTTGTGACGGTACTGTGGACACGACATTCACCACGAGCGAGCGGCAGTTCGAGCTTTTTGATCGAATGCCCTGTACCTACAAAATCAAGGTTACCGACGCCACTGGCTGTATGGATATGGAATCGATTCAGGTCCAGTCTTCCTCGGCGAACCTCTTTGAGGTCACGATTGACAACAGCTGTGACAGCAGCGGCTTCCACCTCAACTTCATTGCCGGCAGCGCCCCTTACCGGGTGGTTATCGCCGGCCCCGTTACCCAACAATTCCTGGACGTAACGGAAGGCCTCTATATCCCTGCTCCTCCCGGCGACTATTCTCTCCGCGCCTGGAGCAATGACGGTTGCTCAGAAATGAATTTCTCCGGTATTACCGGCGGACAGAGCGGTGAGCTGCCGGAAGTAGGCTTCACCCCCACTACCAACGGCCTGGCCGTTTCCTTTACCAACAACTCCGGCACCGGCAACTACGCCTGGGATTTTGATGACGGAACGGAGGGCAGCGCAGCTACCAACCCGCAGCATAACTTCGCTGCCGCCGGCACGTACAATGTCTGCCTCACGGTAACCAACCCTTGTGGTGAGAACACGGCCTGCCAGGAAGTCACGGTCAGTAACAGTGCCAACGTGCAGATCATCATCGGCGGCGACAGCGGGGCGACGGGCACCACGGCCCGGATTCCGGTCTCCATTCAGGGAACGGATAACCTGGCCACCATTTCCGGCACCCTGGCCCTGAGTGACCCCGGCCTGGCTACCATTTCACACCTTTCAGCCGGAGCCATTTCGCCCCAGTACAACCCCGACAACCAGAGCTTTAGTTTTGTGGCTACGGGTACGGGTGGCGTCAACCTGACCGGCGACATCAACGTGCTGTTCTTTATTCACCTCGATTTAGGCCAGACTGCGGGTAGTGCGGACATTCTGCTGGCGGACAGTCCGCTGGCACTGGAGGTCAGTGCCGTCCGCAACGGTAATCCGATTCTACTGCCGGCAACTTACCTTCCGGGCTTTGTCGACATCTCCGCCAACGTTCTGGGCAACATCCAGACGCAGGCCCATACTACGGCTGGCGACCAGGTAGAGGCGGTCACCTTCCAGCTCTCAGAGCCGGACGGCGGTTACGTAATCGACCTGCCGGAAAACGAAGCGGGCATTGCCGGGACCCTGGCAGGCCTCAACATGGACCGGATGTATTACATCGAACCCATCAAGACCACCGACTACCGCAACGGGCTTTCCAGCTTCGAAATCTTCCTCGCCCAACGCTACCTGCTGGGGCAGGAGGTGCCGGAAATAACCAGCCCCCTCCAGGTGGTTGCCCTGGACATGAACTGCAGTCAGCACTTCAGTAACCTTGACCTGCTGATCATGCAGACGCTCCTGGTCGATGACATCGCAGAAGTACCCGGTTGCAACAGCTGGACGTTTGTGCCGGACAGCCACGTGTTCCCGGCAGACTGGCAGGAATCCCGCAACGTATTTCCCGCACCCCGGCGGGCAGAAATTGTCCTGCAGGGCGATACCATGGTAATGTTCACCGGAGTTAAAACGGGAGACCTGCTGGGGGATGCCGATGCTTCAAGAAGTGCCGGAACCCTTCCCATCACCGTTGCCTTACCGGAACAACTGACGGCCGGACAGGAATACGAATTAGCGTTACGGCTGGCGGATGCTGCCGAGCTGGTTTCCCTGCAGGGAATTCTGGAGGTAGCAACGGACCTGGAAGTTCTTTCAGTTTCCGCACCGGAGCTGCCGGGCCTGCGCCTGAATGAAAGCCTGCTGGCCCGCGGGCAAGTACGCCTCAGTTGGTTTAGTGAGACGGGGAATGCCCGGGCGCTGGACGCAGGTGCCACCATGGTTAAGCTGGCCGTGCGGGCTACCCGCAGCGGCCGCCCGGCGGCCGGGCTGATCAAAGTGGTCGGTAACCGCGGCTTCGCCGCGGCCGCGCACAACGGACAGCACCAACGGCTGCTGCCGGACGTGCAACTGCTGACGCAGGAAGTAGCTGCGTTCCGCTTTCTCGGCGCGGCTCCAAACCCCGCGACGGATTTTGTGGTGTTGCGTTTTGAGGTGCCCGGCCTTACGCCGGTCCACCTGCAGCTTTTTGATGCCCTCGGCCGGCCGGTAGTGCAGCGCGAACAGACCTTCCCGGCTGGTCCGCAGCGACTGCGGCTGGATACGCGGGCGTTGCCCGCAGGGGCTTACCATTATCAACTTCGTGCCGGAACGGAGGTAGTTTCCGGAAAGGTTATACTACGACGGTAAGATATCCTTAGCCCGCTATTTCTACTGCAACAGCCCCATCCTGATCCTTCAGGATGGGGCTGTTTTCTTGTCCGGTCCAAGGAAAAACAGGGGGGGGCAGCCCAGAGCAGTTGCTCCGCGCTGCACTTATCCTTTGGTCAGCAACAGTTTCTCCCGGGCGAACTCCAGGCACCGAGCTACCTCCTGCACCGCATCCGATCCTTCCGGTATGTCGTATTCCAGTTCGATGGTTGCCGGAAATTTGTATTTCTCTGCCTGGAGCAACCCCAGGATCTCGCCAATGGGCGTATCGCCCGTACCCCACGGGAGGTTCTTCTTTCCGTTGGCCGGGGTGGTACGATCCTTGAGGTGCATGCTGGAAATTCGGCGGTGGTGGCGACGCAGTAAGTCCAGGGGGTCCGTATTGCCGGCGGCAATGTAGTGGCCCAGGTCGGGGTTCATGGCATTTCCTTTTGACTGGGCGAGGGCGGTATTCCAGAAATCGGGGGTTTGCTGTTCATGGCCATGGTAAGCGATTTTCACTTTATTCTTTTTGGCCATGGTGCCCAGCTTCAGGGTCCGGGCATCATCGGCGGGGTGCTCCACCGTAACGTGAGAGGCACCGAGGGCACGTGCTGCCTGCATCGCGAAATTGATTTCAGCATCGGTATTGTTCCGTTCAAAAGCACGCGGTTTGTACCCGTAAATTTTCACCCCGGCGGCATTGTACATCTTGCGGAGTTCCCGGAATTTATCCAGCGGCGCCGTGGCCCGCCAGGCGGCCACTTCCTCATTGTAGGCCGCCATTTGGCTACGCATTTCGGTGAGTTCCTTGGTTTCTTCTTCGGTAATTTCGCCCGCGCGCTGCTTGCGCATCATACCCCAGAGGCGGCCCATGGCTACCGGGTTTTCCGGGCGTCCGGCAAAAGTCTCCGCAGGGTCCCCCATCAGTTCTACTGCCGTCAGGCCACTGTCCACAATGTACTGCAGGGTGGCCGCTGCGCTTTGGTCCGGCATACTGCGGAAGGAATAGGTAATAGTGCCAATCTGGACGCCTTTTACCAGCGAGCCTTTTTCGCCGAAATATTTCAGGATCGCAGGCGCACTGATTAAGGCCGGTGACGTAAGCAGGAGGCCCGAAGCCGCCGCCGTAGTGCGCAGAAAATTCCGGCGTGAATGATTAGAATGCTGCATGATTTTCATTTTAAAACTTAGTAGAATCCCCCGTGCAGCTCACTACTGCCGACAACAAAATACGCTAAAAGACTTCCTTGCAGGCGTTCTGCTTCATTATCCGGTCTGACGCAGCCACTCAGCCGGGCGGAACCTGAGGTGCCTGGTGGAGTAACCGCCAACGGCCGGAAGCTGGCCCCGGCTCGGGCACCCCTGGTGATTTTTGCGGCAGCTCTTTTTGCCGCTGGTGCCCGAGGCCAGCATAGCATCAGCGCATGGCGGGCTGCTCCTGACGAAACTCGATGTCCTGTAACTGGACAAGTATTTGTCCCGTTTTTGCCTCCGGATTCCGGACCACAAAAAACACATCCTGCCTTCCGGAAACGTCCCCCACCGGGATAATAAATTCGGGGCGGAACATTTCCCTGACCTGGCGGAAGCCCGGCTCAGGCCCCTTCTTACCGTTGGCTTCCCAGGCCTGGCGCAGTTTCCCCAATTCGGCGCGGAAGTCAATTTCAACGGGTTGGATGGCTTCAGTGGTACCAATCAACTGCCCGTCTGCTCCTCCCAGTCTGACCTCAATCACCCCACCGGCAGCGGCGGAGCGGCTCGGGGCCTCGGCGTGGATAACGAGCGTTCCGATACCCGTAAAGTCCAACTGTTTGTACCCGATAAATCCGCCATCTTCCACGACGTTAAACGAGCGGCCGGGAGTGGTGGTAAGCAGGGTTCCCGCAGCAACGTCATGATTTTCAACGTTCAGTACGGGATTGCGCAGGGCGATGATTTTTTCGGCGGTCAGGGCGGGAAGGCTGCCGGCCCCCTGATCGGTGTAGGCGGCCCGCAGTAAGTACCCGCCCTTTCCATTCTCACCAGCGGGGACTTTAGGGACGTAGGTGCCCGCAAGCGGGAGCGGGTCACGGGTAACGGCGGCGTCGTCCAGACTCAGGATGTAATCGACCATGAGCCGCGCTTCGCGCGGCGGCAAGTCCGGATGAGCGCTCATGGCGTGTTCTCCCCACAGGCCCACACTTCCTGCAATAATCCGCTGCGCCAGCATATCTTTTTCTTCCGGCGAGCCCGGGTACTTTTCCGCTACCTGCTGGTAACTGGGACCAATGGAGGACACATCGAGCCGGTGGCAGGAGAGGCAATCATTGTCGTCAATCAGTTCCTTTCCCTGTGCGTATAAGATCCATTCCTCGCTGGCCCGGTGGTTCTGCGCGATGGCAATCGGGTCATAGCCTTCGGGCGTGTAATCAAAGTTGATCGCGATGGCCTCCGGAGCGATTGCCGTTCCGTCTTCGTTATCGGCTACTTCAATACGGTAACTGAGCGGACTTTCGGGAAAGAAAAAAGATTGATTTCCTTCCGCAATCACCAAATCAACTTCCGGGGCGGCGTTGCCCGCCATAATCTCAAAGGATTTTTCGTTGCTGTTCCCTGCGGCATCCTCCACCATCAAGGTGACGGTATAAACGCCTTCTTCCTGCAAGCTGAGGGCGGGTGATGGGCCCCGGAACGATTCGTTATAGCCATTGTCGGCAACTACGGTCCAGGTATACGTCAGGTCATCTTCATCGTAGTCAATCGTTCCGTCAGCATTGAGTTGAACCGACAGCGGCAGGGCACCCGCCAGCCGGTCTGCGCCGGCTTGCACTACCGGCCTCCGGTTCCCTCCGTTGTATTCGATCCGCTTTATTTGTGCATTTTCATTACCCCGGAACCAGGCCGAGCCGTACTCTAAAACGTAGAGGTCTCCGGCGGGATTGAACTGCATGTCAATAGCACTGGAAAAATTCTCTCCCGGCAAGAACCTTTCCATACCGACAAAGTCCCCGTTTTCATCCATTTCCACCGCCATGATCCAGCCGCGCATGAATTCGACCATCAGCCATTTCCCTTCGTAATAAGCCGGGAACCTGCCGGTGGATGCCGCAAAGTCTGCCTGCCGGAATAC
>JAUIIF010000805.1 GCA_030431945.1 Bacteroidia bacterium
ATTGCCGCTCCGGAGTTTCAAGCGGCCTTCCGGAACCCTGAAGTAATGGTCTACCTGATGATCGGTACCCTTACAGATTGCCCCTCTGGCTAGCAGTAATTCCCGTTGCACTGCTTTGCGGGTGGTGCGGGCTTTGATTTCGACGAGGTGTTTTTGCATAGTGGCAAACCTAAGGTTTAAGATTTTGATAATACCGTACATGCCCGTTGCAACGGTATCTTCGGACTTATGAGACTTTTAACTATCCTTGCCCTGATTACCATTTTTTGCACCAGCGCCCGCGCCCAATCCTTACGGGGAGACCCCCTGAAATACCGGGCTGCACAAATTGCCTTTATTAAAAGTGACCGCGGCCGGCTTATTGACAGTATCACGATTCGGACGACCCGTGATGAACAGCCTTACGGCTTTTCCTTCACCGTCGACACCCTGTTACTCGAGGTCGAAATTCTGGTTCCCGTAGATGAGTTAGAGATCGAAACGTTTGCCGGCCAGCACTCCTTCGGCCGGCAGCGGTGTTGGGTAGACCCTCCGAGCGCCGACGTCCACCTATCGGTCGTAGCCGGCAAGGGGAGCATCGACTCCGTCACCCTGTCGCCCATAGAGCAATATTACCGCGGGGTGGTAAAAGCCATTAACCTCCAGTCCAGCCTTGCCGGCCGTAAGCTGATCCTCGAAGAAGCGATTTACGGAGGGGGGGACGACTTACTGACGGTCCGCCTCACCGAGGCTTACCTGCATATGCCTAACCTTGACCGAACGGAAATTTATACACTTTGGCAAACCCTTAAGGCCCGGTTCGGCCCGGTCCGGCGGCACCCTGAATTCCAACGCCTTTACCGGCGGACTGAACTGTGGGCCAACTTCAAACCTTCCCGGCTGAAAAGAATCTCCTTTCGCGATGCCGAGGGGAGGAAATGGCAATTACCGGCCCCCGAAAAAGATTTGTTCATGCTCGACGTGTACCACGCTGCGGACACCCTGAGCCAACAGGCCCATCAGTACCTGCAGGAAACGCCGGTCATCGACTCCTTGCTGCAGCAGGTGCCGCTTTACAGCATCAGTGACGAGGGCAGTCAGGCTTTATGGCAACTCTACGTGCGGGACGGCAACTTCAAGTGGCGACACGGCTGGCACCTGCCGGACCCCAAAAACCCCTCGTTGTTTCCGCTGGACGTTTTTCCGGGTTCCACCTATCTGCTCGTTGATAACCGCCTGCGAATCATCGGCGTGTACCCCAACCTGCAGTTACTGGCCAATGCTGTCTGGTGGCATTCAAACAACCGCTAGCCAACCTGGTCTAATACGCTTTGGCGAAAATTACCCGCTGCTTGCTGGGCTTACCGGTCAGGATACACTTCCCTTCCTCTTCAGGGGCGTCGTTCGGGATGCAGCGAATGGTCGCCTTGGTCAGTTCCTTGATTTTGAGTTCCGTCTCCGTGGTACCGTCCCAGTGCGCGTAGATAAAGCCCGGGATGTCCCGATCCAGGATTTCCTGAAATGCTTCCATGGTATCCACGTGGTGAGAGTTTTCCTCACGGAAGTCTATGGCGCGTTGCAGCATGCCGTTCTGGATGTCTTCCAGCAGCGCGACGATGTGGTCCACAATGCCTTCGAGGGGCTGACTTTCCTTGGTTTTGGTGTCCCGGCGGGCAACTTCGATTGTTCCGTTTTCCAGATCGCGCTTACCGAGGCCGAGGCGGACGGGAATCCCCCTCAGTTCACTCTCCGCAAATTTGAATCCGGGTCGTTTTTTATTGTCATTATCGTAGCTGACGCGCACTCCGCGGGCCTTCAGCTCTTGCATCAGCTCGGCGGCTTTGGCGTCAAGCGCGTCGTTGGGCTTGGGGATGGGGACGATGACTACCTGAATGGGTGCCAGGCGGGGAGGCAGGACGAGGCCTTCGTCGTCAGAGTGCGTCATAATCAGCCCACCA
>JAUIIF010000806.1 GCA_030431945.1 Bacteroidia bacterium
CGCCGCTAAACTAAAGTGGGTAAAAGACAATGAACCGGCGAACTACGCCCGCACCAGGTACGCCATGCTGCCCGGTGATTACCTGGCCCTGCGACTGACCGGCGTCGCCACCACCACCGTTACCGGACTGAGTGAAGGCATTTTCTGGGATTTTAAAGAAGACCAGCTGGCCGCACTCGTGCTGGAAGAAATGGGCATCGACGCTGACCTCTTGCCGCCCCGGGTGCCTGCCGTGGGCAGGCAGGGCGAACTGTCGGAAGTGGCCGCCCGGGAACTCGGTCTCGTGCCGGGGACGGTCGTCGGATACCGCGCCGGCGACCAGCCGAACAATGCTTTGAGCCTCAACGTCCTGGCCCCGGGGGAAGTTGCTGCCACCGGCGGTACCTCCGGCGTGGTCTACGGGGTAACGGATGAACTTTCCTACGACCCGGGCCAGCGCGTCAACTCCTTTGCCCACGTTAACCACTCCGGTGGCCAGCCCCGGATCGGGGTCCTGCTCTGCATTAACGGTGCAGGTATCCTGCACCGCTGGGTTAAGCTGCTGGTGGGAGGAGATGACCTCACTTACGGGGACATGGAAAGTTTGGCAAAGCAAGCCCCTGCCGGCTGCGACGGGCTGCACTTCCTGCCTTTCGGGAATGGCCCGGAACGGATGCTGGGTAATCAGAATATCGGAGCTCACCTGCTGGGGCTGGACCTCAACCGGCACGAAAAGGCCCACGTCGTGCGGGCAGGACTGGAAGGCATCGCCTTCGCTTTCGTCTACGGTATGCGGGTGATGAAGGAGCTGGGCGTTGACCTGAGCACCATCCGGGTCGGGAACGATAACCTGTTCCAGAGTGAGGTCTTCAGCACCACGATTGCTACCCTGACCGGGGCCACCATCGAAGTGCACAATACAACCGGCGCCGTGGGCGCCGCCCTCGCCGCCGGTGTCGCTGTGGGGCTGGCAGAAAACCTGGAAACGGCCGTTGGCCGGCAGGAAGTATTGGCCCGTATTGCGCCTGGTACCGACAAAGTCGCCCTGGAGGCGGCCTATGCCACCTGGGTGGCCAGTCTGCAAAATCGCCTGGATCTGGCCACCACCGACTAAGGTAGTAGCAGATCAGTAATTGATCGGGCGCCGGGGCAGGACTGGCGCATCACTTTTTTCCTCTCCCTCCGTCCCTCCCCACATCGCTGCGCCGGGGCTGTAATCCAGTTTAGCCGATGGTATGCGTCAGCCTTGGGGGGCTGGGGGAGTGGTGACTTGCGTAGCCTGTAGTACTACTGCAGGTAACTGGCCAGGAACCGGACAAATTTGTCCAGGTCTTGCTTACTGGTCGCAATCCCGACACTTACCCGCGTAGCGCCGCGCATCTTGCCGAGCCGCCTGATCATGTCGGGGTAATTCCCTTCGTTAGGGCCCCCAAAGTAGGTGCGCAGGGCAGTAGCGGAAATATCGTTGTTCAACTCATCGATGCCCGGATTGCAGAAGCAGCCTGACCGGATGGAGATCATCCGGGCAGCGGCTGCTGCATCGATGTCCTCGAAAGGAATCCGGTTGCCAGCCGCTGTAACGAGGTTAAAGATGATGGTGCCTCCGCAGTTGGTCCGGTCTTCCGGCCCGAAAATCCGGACGAGGGGCCGTCCGTTAGCGTGCTGCAGGTGCTTGAGGCGTACGTGGAGGTATTGCATCAGGGAATCGACCCGCTGGCTTATGCGCGGAAGGCCAACCTGATTGATAAAGTTGAACCCGGTGGTGATCGCCGGCAGGTCCAGGTAATTGATGGTTCCGTTTTCGAAGCGTTCGTGGTTGTTCCGTAACAAGTGGTAGGGCTCCGCTACGGCAGCGAGCGAAACCGTGCCCCCGGCAAACCAGGGTTTAACGAGCTGGGTAAAGGCATCCTTGCGGACGAGGAGGCACCCCAATCCGGTAGGGTAACCG
>JAUIIF010000807.1 GCA_030431945.1 Bacteroidia bacterium
AGTAGACTGGAAACAACTGCATTTCTTCACTGATGAAAATGCAGGTCCCTTCCTGGTGAATGACCCGGTAGTAACGGACTGGTTCGTTGGTGATTACCGCGAAGTAACCTGGGATGTGGCCAATACGGACCAGGGGCCGGTAAATTGTAAGCGCGTCAACATCGTACTGTCTACGGACGGTGGCGAAACTTTTGACGTTGTCCTGGTTGAAAACGTAGCCAATTCGGGCAGTGCCTTCGTCACGGTACCCGAAGCCGCCCTAAGTACCGAAGCCCGGATCATGGTAGAAGCTGCCGATAACGTTTTCCTCAACGTAAACCGCAACGACTTCAACGTCCTCCCGGCCGTAGCCCCCACCTTTACCCTGGAGCCGGAGATACGCTTCACGGAAGTCTGCCTGCCCGAGGTCATTGATATCGACCTCAATTCCGGCAGCATCCTTGATTTCGCCACCCCCCTGTCCCTCAGTGTTGACGAAGCAAGCATTCCGGAGGGCGTAGTCACCACTTTCTCTACCGACAACCTGGTGCCCGGAGCAACGGCCACCCTTTCCGTTGACTTGTCTGACGTCCGTTTTTCCGGCACCCTGGAGGTTACCGTGATCGCCGCCGTGGAAGGGCAGGATACTGCCCGCCGGACCATTATTCTGGACGTGACCGACAATGACTATTCCGACCTGGCCACGGTCTCCCCCGCCGAAGGTACCGGAGGCATCATCCTGGCCGCAAACTTTGAATGGACGGATGCCGTCAATGCCGACACCTACGAAATTGAGATAGCCACCTCTCCTACTTTTGCCGAGAATACCATCTTCGAGCGGGCAGCGGGGTTGAGCAACAATGAATACCTGCCCCTGGAATTCTTTGAGGCCAATACCCTCTACTTCTGGCGTATTCGCCCCACCAACAGTTGTGGTCCGGGTGCCTGGACGGCACCCAACAGCTTCCGCACCATCAACAGTGCCTGTAATTCCTTTGCTTATGACGGCAATCCGATTGGACTGCCAGGCTCCGGCCCCTCTTTCGTCCGGGAATCTACCATTTTCATTGAACAGTCAGGAACCATCAGTGACATCAACCTGCCGAACGTCAACGTTCTGTACAGCGTCTCTTCTAAGGTAACGCTTACCCTGGTCAGCCCTGCCGGAACGCGGGTCGTGCTTTACAAAGAGAAGTGTTTTTCCACTAACCGAATCGACCTGGGCTTTGACGACGATGCCCCGGTGGAAGTCGCCTGTCCGCCGGATGATCGGCGGGTATTTATTCCCGAAGGCTCACTGGCGGACTTTGTCGGTGAACAAACGCTTGGGGAGTGGAAGCTCGTCGTAGCCGTGAGTGAAACCGGCGGTGCTGCCGGCAGCATCCAGGGTTGGGAAATTGAATTCTGTGCGGACATTGCCGCCGTTCCCCCACAAGCGATCAATAACACGGCTACCGAAGTCCTGCCCCTGGGCCGCAGCGTCATCCTGAAGGAAAAGCTCAACGTAACGAGCCCGGCATTCATGAATGATGAGGTACAGTATACCATTACGGACCTGCCCGACGCCGGCCGCCTGCTCCTCTACGGCACCGAGTTGATGGTGGGAGATACGTTCCAGCAAGACGACATTAATGGTCTTGGCCTGTTTTACGAGAATACGGACGACAGTTTTGACGTGGATGACTTCGGCTTTCTCGTCACGACGCCCGATGGCGGTTACCTGCCGATTTCCTACCACGACATTATCGTTACCGAAGATGCCGTCACCAGCAACCGTACCGTAAGTGCCCTCGACGCCGGCCTGGTCGCCTTCCCGAACCCCGTAGGCGATGTACTCAGCATTCGTTGGGAAGTGGCCCTTAACCAGCAACTTTCCGTTGAGTTATTTGATCTGAACGGACGCCTGCTGCAGCGTACATCCGTTGCCGGAGCAACCAAAGCGGCTTCC
>JAUIIF010000105.1 GCA_030431945.1 Bacteroidia bacterium
TGCAAAAAAACCTCCATAAGAAGAAAGAATATTTCCACAGTAAGAAGTTCAATACTGCACAAATCGACGTCGAGGGAGCCGAAGCACAGGCAGATGGCAGTTACCTGGCGGCGGCAGAGGTATCCATGAAGGGCGTTACCAGGACGGTACCCCTGCGCTTTACGCTTACCGGAACCGGGCCCTACGAGTTGGCCGCCACGGCCACCATTGAGCGCCGCAGTTTCAATTTTAGTGGTAATGGACCAAAAGAGGAAGTTCCCGTTTCGGTAACGGCCACTATAAATCAATAAAAAAAGGGTCCGCGCAAATAGTGGTTTGTGCGGACCTTTAAAAAATTCAGACAGGTAATCGGGGCAACTAATCGTGCCCTTTGTTATCATAACGCACCGGCCTTAGTCTGTGTTCGTGAATTCATACCTGGACATGATTATGGCAAGGCTGGTTATCCGTTACAGAGGGCCTGATGGTGGGGGCTGGTACTTGCTAAAAGCTCCAGTCCCGTTTCCAGAGATCAATAATGTCAAAGCTGATTTTGAAGGAGGCATCCGCCCGACCATTCGTGCCATCTCCCAGTACCGCATAGGTGCCGAGCCTCAACCGGCGTCGGGCGCCGATTTTGAAGACACGTTCGATACCCGCAAAGACTTCCTGATAGCGGAAGTTGTCCTGTGGTAACCACAAGAAACCGGCTCCGGCTACTGTCCTGATTCTTGATTTTTTCAGGAGGGGGATATTATTGATCAGGGCACCATTGAAATGGTGGATGTGGTGGAATTCGACGAAAAGGTTGGCGGTGGTAAGCGAAGTGTCCAGCACGTTAAATGTCCTGGTGGGGTCAGATAGTAAAATCGGATCTGACTCGCGAAAACGCTTGAGGTCAATGAACCTTAAATCTCTTTTATTCAGGAATTTACCTGCACTCAGCCTGTAGTTTGAATTGCCGATTACCCCCAGCCGCAAATCTTGTTCTACGGAGGCCTCCAGGTAATCGAAGTCCAGGTCGCTGGAAAGGGGGCCATTCCACCCTTTACGGTGCAGCAGCTGGAAAGTAGGCCACCGGCTGCCCAGGCGTATCTTCCGGTCGGGCTCCCGCATGTACTTCAGGCCAGGGGTGAAGCGGAGGGCCGTGGTGGTAATCAGGGCTTCGTAGGGTTCGAAGGCAAGTGGTGCTTCGTCATCCTCAATCACTCCCTGCAGGAAAGAACTGGTATTGAAACCGGTAATGGGGCGGCGGACGCTGAAATCAGCTTCGTTCCACAAAAAAAGCCCGTTCAGTAATTCGATGGAGTGGCGGACCCTGCCGGCATCGCGCAGGATGTAATTGGAGGGGCGCAATTGATTCAGATACGCATCGAACTGATTGATCGACTCAAAGCTACGGCCCCCGCTAACGGAAATTTCCCCGAGGTTAAAGGCGTTGTAGCGGTGCCAGATACTGAAATTGCCCTGCAGGTCGCCGTTGAGCAGACCGTAGTTGGCAGTGCCCGATGCATTAAGCATTTTGCCGTTTTTATACCGGCGGCTGTAACTGACGTAGGGCCCCAGCCGCCAACCACCCACAACGGAAAAATCGATCAGCTCAGCTAAGGACCCCAGATAGAGGTGGCTTTTCTTTTCATTGTTGCGGACACCGATACCGTCCCAGGCCAATTCCAGCAAGGTGACTTTATTGTACAAACTCTGCAGGCTGTCCTGGTAAGCTTTGCTGGAGGTAATTGCTTCGAGACTATCCCGGATAGCAACCATACGGGCTTCCTCGGTGGAGAGCGCTACGGTGCGACTGCGTTGCCAGTAAGCACTGTCACGTTGGTAGGCCTCCCGGGTAGTGACGGCAACCTCATTACCGAAAAACTTAGGCGGAAAAACGTAGTTGTGTTCGTAATCAGTGTAAGCCAGGGTGGTTTTTCCCTGAAAGGTCGCCCGCTTGCCCTGCTTGGCGGTATAGCTGAATACCTGTTGGCTCACGGTCCAGAGGCTGTCCGCGTACGGTACGTAAGCCTGCTCCAGCCGGAAGGCGTCAAAAAATTTCAGGGTGTACTTGGGAAAGGTGAGGTCCAGCCGGTTGATGGTGTACGATCCTTCGTTGATCCATAAGGTTCCGCGACAGGTGTTGTTCCCACTTTTCCGGGGCCATACTTTTATCTTGTAAACCAGCTGGTCGCCCTCCAGATCAGTACTTTCCAAACTGAATTTGTAAGAGAGCACCCCGGTCGTACTAAAGGGGGAAATCAGCGGGGCTTCCGAGATCGCCGGTGCGTACACCATGTTGCGGTAAAAGTTGAAATCCGTCTCCCCGAAACGGGGGAGGAACAGGCTGCGGGTGTTCCCATAAGCCTGGTAGGCCAGCCGCTCTTCTTTGTACTGGCGGGGTTGCTGAAAATTGAGCTGTACCTCCATTTCTATCAGGTTCAGTTTCCCCAGTAGTTCCAGCCGTTTTTTGTCCTCTTCGGCAAAGGGGTCCGGTACCCCCTGTGCTTCATCAGGGCCCTCCGCAATCGTCACGGCAGGCGGTTCGTTGCGCTGATTGCGTTCTACTTCTTCGACGGCTTTGACGTAAATCCGGGTACGGTAGGAGGCGGCAGCTTTCAGGTGCCGGGCTTTTCTCGCCACTACTTTTTGGATGATTCCATAAGCCGGGTCACGGCTGTTGGCCTTCACGGTGATCTCCTGCAGTTGAACGTCGGAGGTGTGCAGGCGCACGTTCAACTCAATGGTCTCACTCCCCAGAATCACGTTTTCCTTGGCGGGGTTATAACCCAGACTGGAAAAAATCAGCCGGTAGTTTCCCTCCGTCAGTAAGTTGAGTTCGTAGTAGCCTTCGGCGTCCGTAGTCGTACCGGTGCCTAACTCCTGTACCAGGATGTTGGCGTACGGAACGGGTTCCTGAAACTCATTTATAACGGTTCCTCTGATCGTCTGGGCGCTCAGTGGCACGGCCAGGAGTAAACTGAGGAAAAGAAGAATTTTAAGGTTCATTAGCGGATAGGGTGGACTACAAAAGGTACGACGGACAGGCCGCCTACGCTGCTAAAGACGTTGCCAGCCGGTACTTTAGTTGTCTTAGGTAGGTTTTTAAACGTTTTAATAACATACTGCGGGCCTTTTCCCTTGCGGAGGATTGGTGGGCAGCAGGCGCGGCCGCAGGTGAAAAGAAAGTAGTAAGGGCACACGCCCCGGCGGCAACGCAAAGGGGGAGGCCCCCCAACTGAAGTGTTACGCAGCACGCCGCCACTTCGGCTCGGGTAAACTGCAGGGGGCTACGTGGTATCCCCACGACCGGTTATTTTCTGCCACAGTTGTCCCCCGAAGCACTATTCCTTTTCCGCGCAGTGGCGGCGGGATGAGGCTGAAAAGGGGCACAAAGAGACGAGTCTGTCGGCGGCGGCGCCTGCGGGCATTGCTTGATCCGGCCTCCGGCCGGATCACGGCCCCGGTTTTTGACGGTAAGCGGACATCTGAAAAGCAACCCCGCCCATTACCTTTGCCGGCGTTTGTCAATGCGCTGGCTCAGAACCTCGAATTGACAAGAACCCGGGGCTGCCAAAAAACCAAGCTGCATTAGTTGGGGAGCGCCGGACGAATTGAGACTGGACCCCCCTTTCAAACCTGCTTCATGAAACAAGGCTTTTTACTTCTATTGGCACTTTGCTGCCTGACGACTACTGTAGTGGCACAAGATGATTTTCGGCTGCTTTCCAGCTCCTTTACCGTACCGCCTGCCGCGGTACCAGGTTTTCACCGTTTCGAAATAGTACAACTCGATTTTAACGCTTTGCGCGATCTCAAAGCAGATCGTGTCGCCTTCACGTTGCAGACCTCACGGGGAAAAGTCGATTTCGACCTCAATCGCTGGGAGCTCCGTGGCGCCGATCATGCGCTGACCACCAGCGGTGGCAAGGGCATTGGCCAGTTGGTTCCCCGGCAGCCTTCCGCCCAGTTCCGGGGGCGTACGGCGGAGGGGAACACCGCCGTCTTTACCCTGGATAAACTGTTTACCAAAGGCCGCTGGCGCCAGGATGGTGAATTCTATAACCTGGAACCCCTCTGGCGACTTTACCCAGCCGCACCCCGCAACCTTTACCTGTACTACCGCGATCAGGACGTAAAGGACCTGGACGGTGCCTGCGCGACGCCCGCAAGCTTTCATGCCGGAGAAGAGCACCTTCCTTCCGGCAATAAAGCTGCCGGTGAATGCTTCGAGGTGGAGATCGCCCTGGCCGCTGATTTCGAAATGTTTCAGGCCTTCGGCGACGCCACGAGCGTGGAAAATTTTATGCTGGGCACCTTAGCTGACGTGCAGACTAACTACGACGATGAATTTGACGATGCACTGCAATTTGTGGTCGTTGCCACCGAAATTGCCACTTCTAATGCCTCCGACCCCTGGGTAAACAGTACCAACCCTTTCGAACTGTTGCCGGATTTCCGGAACTGGGGTAACAACAACGGCTTTGGAAGTGGTGTGGCTTATGATGTTGCCTCCTTGTGGTCGGACCGGGACTTTGACGGCTCCACCGTCGGCCTGGCCTACGTCGGAGAAGTATGTACCGGCAATCGCTACAACGTACTTCAGCAGTTCAACACCAGTGCCACTTCGATGCGGGTGATGTGGGCCCATGAACTAGGGCACAATTTCGGCTCCGGCCACGACCCGGACGAAGCCGGAGACCCCGTCTGGATCATGTCTCCCTTCGTTAGCGCGGCAACCGAATGGTCCCCGGCTTCCACGGCCCTGATTGTTGATTACTATACCAATGTCAGTTGCCTCAGCAATTGCCCCGACCCTAACCCGCCCGTCGCGCAGGGTAGTGTCTTTACCGATGAAGTATGTGGCGGAAGCCTGGTTTCCTTTTTTGACGAAACGGTTGATCGGGTAGACAGCAGGTTGTGGTCCTTCCCCGGCGGCTCTCCTGCTTCTTCCACGGAAGCTGCGCCGGTCATTACCTATCCTGCCCCCGGTACTTACCAGGCAACACTTACCGTGAGCAACCAGTTTGGTCAGAACCAACTTCCACTGCAGGTAGTCGTAGCCACGGAGTCCGTTACCGCAACCAACGTAATTTTCTTCGAAAATTTTGAAGACGATAACCTGGAGGTAACGATCGTTAATCCGGACGGGCAAAACACCTGGTTCCTGGCGCAAGCCGACGGAAATCAGGGCTCCTCAGGAATCCGGGTCAACAACTACGACAATAACCTGCCGGGCGAAACCGATGTCCTCCAGCTACCTACGCTGGACCTTTCCGACTACGCAGATCCAAAATTTGAAATGGAGTACGCCTACCAACGGTACAGCTCCAGCCTGAATGATCGGTTACGGGTCTGGGCCAACAACGGCTCCGGCGATGTCCTTCTCTTTGACGGCTTTGAAAACGGGAGCCAGAACTTTGCCACCGGCCCCGATAACCAGGATCGTTTCGTGCCCAAGGATCTGGGCGACTGGTGTGCCAACGGGCCAGGCTGTATCAGCCTGCCTCTGGCGGGCCTGGGCGACCTCAGTGCCGTTGATCTCAGAATCGAGAACATCAACGGTTACGGTAACCTGATGTGGGTGGATAACCTTGCCGTTACCGCCAGCTGCGCAGCGTCCCTGCCCGTAGAGTGGTTGTCCTTTACGGCCCGGCCACAGGATAAGGTGAGCCAACTCCACTGGCAGGTGCAGCAACTGCCGGGGCACCTCGGCTTTACGGTGGAACGCCGGAGCGGAGAGGCCGACTGGACGGAACTGGACTGGGTGCCCGCTCGCAGTGGTACCACCGATGCGGTAAGCTACCAATACACCGATACGGAAGTGGTGGCCGGGCAAACGTACTACTACCGTTTGCGGCAACGGGATGCTGATGGAACAACGTCTTTGTCAGAAGTGCGCCCCGTTACCTTTTCCGCAAGTCTCCAGGTTGCCGTCTGGCCCAACCCGGCAAATGACCGCCTCCACGTCCGGCTGCCGCACGGGAATAACCAGTTTTCCCTCTTCAACGCGCTGGGGCAAGTCCTGCGGCAGGGCCGGTTGACGGATGGCCGTGCTTCGCTCGACCTGCATGGCCTGGCAACCGGCGTTTATTTCCTGCGCCTGGCGGATGAGGAAGTCGTACGGGTGGTAAAACGGTAATCCCTTACCGTACCACCAACACTTCCCCGGCTTTCCGCACTACCGCACCGGTAAACAACCTTACTTCCGCAACGTAAACGTAGACGCCAAGTCCGGCCAACTTGCCGTTCACCGAATGGCCATCCCAGCCCGCCAGGGTGGCTGCTGGATTGCGGCTGTCAGCCAGAAAAACCTGGTTTCCCCACCGGTCAAAGACCGCCAGGGAAAGCACTTCCTCAACGGCTGGGCCGGGGTACAGCTGCAGGACATCATTCACCCCGTCACCATTCGGGCTAAAGGCATTTGGTACGTAAAAAAGCGCGTCCTCCCGCACTATCAGCGTCGTCTGGTCAGTAGCAATACAGCCGTTTTCATCTTCCGCAACGGCCGTAATTACCGTAGTGGTGGCTGGCCGGACGGTCAGGGTGGGGCAGGCGGTACAGGTGTCCCCCTGGGTGCTTTGCCAGTTGATCTGACCGGCGACCCCCAGGGTGGTCTGCGGCGTCAGGGTGACGGAATCACCTAACGCCAGGGTGAGTGTTGCGGGTAGATCCAGCAGCAGTGGCGCTGCACTGCCAATGGTGACCGTGAGGGTCTCCGCACAACCAAGACTGTCGGTTATGGTTAACGGGTAATCTCCGGGCGCAAGCTGCAAGAAAGTCCCGTTGCCCTGGGGCGTCTCATCTGAGAGGCGATACGTTGCTCCCACCAAATCAGTAACCATCAGGCTGCCATCGGCGGCCCCCGGGCAGGTTTCCGGCGTGGCAACGATGCTGAAATCCGGCAACGCGCTGCCGTTGATGCTCAGGTCGAGCACGGCGGCGCAGCCGCCGGCCCCGGTAACGGTGATGGCGTAATTGCCGGGGGCAAGGTTGTTGTTCTCCGGTCCGGCGGTGCCGTCCGGCCACTGAATGGTCAGCGTACCGGCTGGCTCATTGAAAAGCACTTCCCCCGCACCTGCGTCCCCGCCACAGGCCGGACGGGTCTCAATGGCCGTTGCTGACAGTTCAGTTACGCGCAACCTTACCTGGTGGGTGCTGTCACAGCCGTTGCTGCCGGTAAAGGTTTGCTGGTAATTTCCCGGGCGACTTTCAAAGTTGCCGAAAATCAGGGTAGAATCACCCGTACAGATGGTCCGGGTTGCCATCGTCAGTACGGTGTCCAGCAGCAGGAGGCTTACGCGATGAGTGCTGTCGCAGCCATTTGCGGCCGTAAAGACTTGGGCGTACGTGCCGGCAGTTTGCCGGAACGTACCGAAAATCAGCAGGGAGTCACCCGCGCAGATGGTGCGCGTTTCGCTGCTGGCCAGGGTGTCGAGCAGCACAACCTCCACCCGGTGGGTACTGTCGCAGCCATTTGCGGCCGTAAACGTTTCCTGATAAGTGCCGGCAAGCTGCTCGAAGTTGCCGAAGATCAGGGTCGAGTCACCCGAACACAGCTCGACGGTGGCGGTAGTCGCCAGGGTGTCCAGCACCAGCAGGTCGAGGGTATCGGTTACGCGGCAATTGCCGTTGCTGGCCGGGGCCAGGTACTGGCCGGATTGGCCCCGCAGCTGGTTCCCGAACAGGAGGCTGTCACCCGCACAAATCGTCATGTTCGTCCGGGTTCCTGCGGCCATATTTACCCGTACCCGGATGCTGTCGGAACTGAAACAATCGGCGTTTAGCCGGGCGGCCACCAACAAGAGGGTGTCCTGAGTGGGCGCAAACCGCACGACCGGACAGGTGTCGCAATCGAGATAGCTGCTCCGGCTCCACTGGTAATCCGTAAAGCCACTTAACCCGAAGACCAGGGTGTCGCCGAGGCAAATGGTCGTGTCATTTCCCAGCTCAATAACGGTGGCCGGCGCGATGGCGATCTGGATGGTGTCGGTGGCAACGTTGCCACAGGAGTCGGTGGCGATTACCCAGTAAGTTCCCGCGTCGAAGGCCGTAAATGACTTTTCGGTACTGCCATCCACCCAGCGGTATTCCGCAAATCCATCCTGCGCGAGCAGGGGAATTACGGCGTTACTGCACAGGGTCGTATCTGCCCCAAGATCGAGCAGTGGGCGCGGCCGCAGGTGCAGGGTGATCGTATCGGTGGCAGTGTTACCACAAGTGTCAGTAACCATGAGCCAGTAGGTTCCGGCTTCCGTAATGGTAAGGCTGTCGGTAGTGGCCCCCGTTGACCATTGGTAACTGCTGAAACGCCGGTTCGTTCCTTCCGTCAGCAGGTAGCCCGGACATACGGTGGTGTCGGGCCCGAGCGCAATGGTCGGCGGGGCCAGGCAGCAGCAGGAAAAAGCGACGTCGGGGTCCTCACAATCCGTAAGGCCGTCGTTATCGTCGTCTATACCGTTGGCGCAGACTTCCGGCTGCGGCGGGTCCGGCACTTCACAGTCTGCCGGGCAGGAGTTGTCGGGCAATAAAAACAGATTAGCTTCCCGCCAGGCTGCGCTGGTTACGGAGATCCGGGGTTCAGCGGCAGGAGGGATGTTGTCCAGGGGGACTCCCTGAATACCGGCAGCCTGGGAAAAGATCTGAAAGGAAGGACTCACTTCGGTCTGGCAGCCGGTAGCCTGGTCACCAGCTGCGGTCAGTACTTCCAGGATGGGACCGTTGACGGGCATTCTTCTGCCGACACTTACCAGGTCCGTTCCATTGAAGCGGAAGGTTTCCAGGGAGGGATCAATCGTGCCGCGTTGCTCAAAAATGCGTGAGTTGGGAAAGAAGCCTAAGGGGTCGAGCGTTGTCAGCAGTGCCCGGTTCCCCATCTGGTCGTAAGTCAGCAGCAGCAGGTCGCTACCTTGCCAGGAGAGGGCTTGCGGTACGACGGGGAAAGAAACATTGATCCTGCGGGAGAAAGTTACGTTACCGTCAAAGTCCGTCTGGAAATACCCCAACCCTCCCGGGTTGGCACCATTCCGGTCAGTTTTTTCGCCCACGATGCTGAGTAGGTTGTTGCCCAGGAGTAAGTCCCGCCCCCGAAAACTGTTTAGTACGTTGGTATTGGTGTAGTCCCTTACCCAGGCCAGGGTGTTGTCCGGGCGGATAGCGCAGAGCCTTATTTGCTGGTTGCCGCTGGGTCCGACGTTACCCAGGGTGTAAATAATGGCAGTTGCCGGATCTATCTCGACATCTTCAAAACCCTGATTCATCTCCGGCGCGTAGCGGATTCCGGGGCCAATGGGAGCGCCCGTTGTACGGTCCAGCGTAAGGAGCAGGGCGCTGCTGCTGGTCAGGTCCGTAACATCGGCGTTACTGCCGGTAACGATGTATTCGTTATTTCTTTCCAGGATGTTGTTCAGGTAAATGGGAAGGCCTTCACCGTAAAGGCTGGCCCAGAGAATGGTGCCATCTGCGGGGTTTATTCTAAAGACACCGGAGCGATCATCAGCCAGACCGTTGTGGAGTCTTTTTACCGTACCGGCCAGGTAGCCCTCGCTGTCTATGATCAGGTCGGTTACAACGCCGCCATCGCCGAGTTCGGGCAACTCGTATTCCCAGAGAATGGTTCCGGAAGGATGGATGGCGGCCACGTAAGGCCGCCCGTTAACCTGCCCACCTACGAAGTGCTGGTTCATAGCGGTAACGAAGGCGGAAAAGCCCCCGAGGTCAACCGCGTCCCCTTCCGTAAAAGCTAAGGTATAGGGCGCGGAACAATCCCCCCCCGGTTCGTCCGGACAATCCGGAAAACAGCTTTCTCCGGATAATTGCAGGCTGCCTGGCTCAGAAAAGAAAGGGGCTGCCTCTAAATCCTGGGGGGTTCGCGTGAGTTGCAGCCGTTCGTTCAGGAGCGGTTGGTCCCTGGCATCCACGGGGATGTCCGTGGCTTCCAGGCAGTTGCCTACGGGGTCACCTGCGGCCGTCAGCCGCAGCAGAACGGGCGAGCGGCCCTGTTGCGCCGCCACGAGGATGAAATTATCGGCGGTCCAGACGTTGTCCGAGGCAAATTTGTTGATGTTGGTCGCGTACCGCTTGCTCCACAATACATTGCCCCCATCGTCCAGTTGCAGAAGTTGTACCTGATTGGTGGCGGGGGCTTCCAGAAACAGGAGGTACCCAAGCCCGTTACGGAGGAGGTCGTAGACGACTACAGATTCCGGTAAGATAAACTCCCGGCTTATCTCTGTCCCCTGCTCTTTGTTGAACGTCCAGAAATAAATGCTGGTACTGCCCAGGGCCTGGATTAGCGTGGGTTGCCCGGCACAAACTACCAGCCCATTA
>JAUIIF010000808.1 GCA_030431945.1 Bacteroidia bacterium
CTTACGGAAAGCGGGCAACAGACTTTGGGTAAGTTGTATTTTCCACCGTAACGTACTGGCGTAGGCCTGGTCCCAGTCCTTCAGGTCGAGTTCTTCCACCCTTCCGGTCGGTGGTCCTCCGGCATTGAGGACGCAGCCGTCAATTTTTTGCTCCAGCAAAAACGCCGACAGTAGCTTAACTGCAGTTGCGTCGGTCAGGTCCGCAGCGTAAGGGGTGAAATGTTTACCCGCTTCCTCGGCCATTTTAGCTAACTTTGCCTGGCCGCGGGCAATCCCAATAACCCGGGCGCCTTCGGCAAGTAACCGGAGAGCGACGGCTTGGCCCAGTCCACTGGTTACTCCCCCGACGCAAAAGGTTTTTTCCTTTAGTTGTAAATCCATAAGGGACGCAAGTTACAATACTCTCCATCCCGGCCCAACCTCTGCTCAGGATAAGATTATTCTGGAAAAGCCGTTTCGGTACTTCGGAAAGTACCTGCATGGGGTTGACGTACATTTTTTTCGGCATTGTGCCAAGTTATTTTAAAAACCAATTCCTTTGAAAAATCACCCGCTTTCCCGGCTTGCCGTCCTTTATTTTCTGCTGCTTATCTGCCTGACTACCGGATGCAAGGAAGAAGAACCGATCCGGATGGTGGACCCGGAAGATCCTGATACCGAAACTACCGCGCCACAACAGTACGGTACACCATTTGCCCCGCTACCGGCCATCAGTGCCATACAGATGTATGAGGTGAATCCAAGGGTATTCAGCCCCGCGCAAAACCTTCGCGGCATTACCGATCGGCTCGATTCCATTCAGGCCCTGGGCATCAACCTGGTCTGGTTGATGCCGATTTATCAAACTGGCAGCGAGCGAAGCGTTGGTTCTCCGTACGCGATCAAGGATTTCAGGCGTATTCACCCTGATTACGGTGACCTGGCGGACTTGAGGGAACTGGTAGATAAGGCCCACGGCCTGGGCATGGCCGTCATGTTGGACTGGGTGGCTAACCACACTGCCTGGGACAATGAATGGATCGACAATAAATCCTGGTACGTACAGGATGGCAGTGGGAACATTATCATTCCTCCGGGAACAAACTGGCAGGATGTTGCAGAATTAAATTATGATAATGCGGAGCTGCGGCTGGAAATGATCAACGCCATGAAATACTGGGTGCTGGAAGCCAACGTCGATGGTTTCCGATGCGATTATGCCACTGGCGTGCCGCAGGATTTCTGGCAGCAGGCCATTGATACCCTCCGGAACCTTCCTGACCGGGAGTTGATTATGTTTGCAGAATCTGAAGACAAGGAATTACTTGGCGCCGGCTTTGACCTTATTTTCGGTTGGCCGTACTACGGAACGATGTTGCAGGTTTTTGCCGGTCAACCAGCTACGCGTATTTACGAGCAGCACCTGGCGGAGTACGCCGGGCTGAGCGACCATCATCAGGTACTCCGCTGGATTACCAATCACGACCAGCACGCCTGGGACAATACTCCACAAGCGCTTTTTAACGGCACACGGGGTGCAGTAGCGGCCTTTGTAGCGGCCAGCCATCTGGGAGGTGTTCCATTAGTTTATAACGGTCAGGAAGTAGGCACCCCGCAAAGGCTCCCTTTCTTTGAGGGAACGCGGGTGTCCATCAACTGGCGTCAGAACCCAGCCCTGCAGGCCGAATACCGCCAGCTTCTCAACTTCCGTAAACAGAGTGATGCCTTACAAAACGGTGGGCAGACGGATTACAGTGATTCCGACGTTCTGGCATTTACCCGCCAGACAACAACGGATAGCATCCTGGTGCTCATTAACGTAAGGGACGCGCCAACCAACTTTGCGGTTCCGGAAAATTTAACCGCTACGACCTGGCTGCGAACCGTTGACGGCAGTGAATTCCCGCTGGAAGAGCGCGTAAGTTTACTTCCTTACGAATACCT